>NC_014393.1:1857254-2166797 GCF_000145275.1 Clostridium cellulovorans 743B | reverse complement strand
TTCAAGGTAGCTATATAAGTTTTTCTTCCATTCATAATATAATCAACAAGCTTTGTGGCTCTTCCTATACAAATAGGAAGAACCCCTGTTGCTAAGGGGTCTAAAGTGCCTGTATGACCTATTTTTTTTTGACCTGTAATCTTTTTAACTGATCTCACAACATCAAAAGAAGTTATCCCTTGTGGTTTATATACATTAATTATACCATTCATCTTATCTCAACTCTTTTTCTAGTAATGCAATTATTTGTTTTTCACAACGTTCAATGGTTCCTTCCATTAGTGCTCCTGCTGCTTTTTTGTGTCCACCGCCACCAAAAGCTTCTGCCACATGTCTTACATCGACGTCATTTTTGGCTCTTAAACTTATCTTAATACCTTTGTCTGATTCTTTAAGTAGTAACGCTACTTCAACTCCCTTAAGTTTTAATCCATAAGAGATTAAATCGGAAGCATCCTTTTCCTCAGCTCCTAAAGCTGAAAGTAATTCCTTAGTAACCTTTAATACTACAATTTTATCATCACATACTAAATACATATTTTCTAAAACCCTTGCTAGAACCTTTGTTTCACTTAAAGATTTATTATCAAAAACTAAAGAATGTATTTGACTAAAGTTTATTCCTACATTTATTAAATCACCAGCAATAGTATGAGTTAAAGCTGTAGTATTTGAATGCCTGAAAGAACTTGTATCTGTAAGTAAAGATACATATAAACATGTAGCCATTTCCTTTGTTATTTTTACGCTTAAGAGCTGAAGCATTTGATAAATGATTTCACTAACTGCAGAAGCATTTGTATCAACATAGTTAAAGTCACCATAAAGGCCATTAGACGCATGATGATCTATATTAATCTTTATAATATCATTATTTTCTATTGAAGTATCACTATTTATTCTTGCCACATTACCACAATCTAGTACAATCAGTATATCAGTACCTTCTAATATTGTGGGATTGAAACCTACTTCTTCTGCATTAGGTAGAAATTTTAAGTTATCTGGTGCTTGTTCTTTAGATAATATGTACACTTCTTTGTCAAGAGTTCTTAGTCCTAACAATAAGCCTAATGAGGATCCAATTGAATCCCCATCAGGTGATGTATGAAATGATACAGCAATCTTTTTACTTTCTTTAATTTTCTTCAGTATCTGATTCATCACCATTGTCTTCATTCTCCTTTATGCTATGAATTAATCTATCAATATGCATACCATACTCTATTGAAGTATCTAGATTAAAAAGCAATTCAGGAGTACTACGAAGGTTTATTTTTGAAGCTACTTCCCTCCTGATGAAACCGGATGAATTTTTTAATATTTTAAGACTCTCATCTTTTTCTGTGTCACTACCAAATATGCTAACATATACCTTCGCATATTTTAAATCTTTTGTTACATCTACAGATGTAACACTTATCATCGGAGCTAAACGAGGATCTCTAACCCTATTGCGTATAACATCACTAATTTGTTTTTTCATTTCTTCGTTTATCTTTTCACTTCTATATCTAGCCATTTTAATACCTCCTTACTGAAATTATAGTGAAGTAGGTTTAATTTCTTCTATAGTGAAGGCTTCAATAATATCTCCTTCTTTTAGATCATTATATTTTTCTACAGTAAGTCCGCATTCATATCCACTAGCAACTTCCTTAGCATCATCCTTGAAACGCTTTAATGAAGATAAAGTAGACTCAAGTATTACTATGCCATTTCTAACTAATCTTATACTAGCATTTCTTACTATTTTACCATTTGTAACATAACAACCTGCTACAGTTCCAACATTTGAAATTTTATATACAAGTCTAACTTCAGCTGTACCTAAAATTACTTCTTTATATTCTGGTTCAAGCATTCCTATCATAGCTGCTTTAACATCGTCGATTGCATCATAAATTATTCTATAAGTCTTTATATCAACGTTATCTCTATCTGCTGCTGCAACTGCATTGTTATCAGGACGAACATTAAATCCTAAAATAATAGCACTTGAAGCTTTAGCTAAAGTAACATCTGCTTCTGATATTGCACCAACAGCACCATGAATTACTCTAACCTTAACGCTATCTGTTGAAAGCTTTTCTAATGATTGATTTAATGCTTGAACTGAACCTTGAACATCAGCCTTAACTATTAAACCTAACTCTTTAACCTTACCTTCTTGGATTTGGCTATATAAATCTTCTAATGATACTCTTGTTGAAGATAAATAATCATTTCTTTGAGATTCTTTTCTTGAATCAGCCATATTTCTAGCAGTTTTTTCATCTTTAACTACGTAGAACTTATCTCCTGCTGCTGGTACTTCTGATAAACCTAAAATTTCAACTGGAACTGATGGACCAGCTTCTTTTAATTTCTTTCCAGTATGATCAAACATAGCTCTAATTCTTCCGTAAGTAGTACCAACTATAATTGAATCTCCTACTTTTAATGTACCATTTTGAACTAATAATGATGCAACAGAACCTCTTGCTTTATCTAGCTTGGCTTCAATCACTGTACCTTTTGCTTTTCTTGATGGATCAGCTATAACTTCTTCCATTTCTGCCGTTAATAGTACCATTTCTAATAGAGTATCTAAGTTTTCACCTGTCTTAGCAGATACTGGAACACAGATTACATCGCCACCCCAGTCTTCTACAACAAGACCATACTCTGTAAGTTCTTGTTTAACCTTATCTGGATTTGCACCTGGTTTATCCATTTTATTAATAGCCACTATCATTGGTACACCTGCAGCTTTACAGTGGTTTATTGCTTCTGCAGTTTGTGGCATTATACCATCATCAGCAGCAACAACTAAGATAACGATATCTGTTATTTGAGCACCTCTAGCTCTCATAGCAGTAAAAGCTTCATGTCCAGGTGTATCAAGGAATGTGATTAATTCATTATTTACCTTAGCCATATAAGCTCCGATATGTTGTGTTATTCCACCTGCTTCTGAATTAGTAACTTTTGTTTTTCTGATAGCATCTAGTAAAGATGTTTTACCATGGTCAACATGCCCCATTACAGTAACTACCGGCGGTCTCTTAATATAGTTTTCGCCTTCTTCTTCCTCATCTATTTCTTCAGTTATATCCGCTTCTTCTTCATCTGAAATAAGTTGGTCTTCTTTTAAAACTACTTCAGTATTAAACTTAGCAGCAAGCTTTTCTGCAGTAGCAAAATCTACTTCTTGATTAATTGCTGCCATTACACCTAAAAACATAAGTTGTTTAATAACTTCTGTACCTGGTTGTTTTAACTTATCAGCTAATTCTTTAACGGTTATTGTATTTTCCATTTCTATAACTGAACCATCAATAACTTCTTCTGATCCTAATTGTTTTCCTTCTGCGTCTTTCTCGCGGCCTTTATTCTTACTTTTCTTTACTACAACATTAACACTTTCATTTAGATCATTTTCATATTCGTCTATGATAGATTGCTTTTTGCCGTTAGCTTCTGCATCTTCTGCTTGTTCTTCTAGCATCTCTTTGATAAGTGCAGCGTCTTCATCATCAATAACACTCATATGATTCTTTACTTCAATACCAAATTCTTCCTCTAACAAGGATATAAGATCCTTACTTTGGACATTTAATTCTTTAGCTAATTCATATACTCTAATTTTTGACATATATCCACCTCCATTAAACTTCGTCTTGACACCCATATAATTCCAGAAGCTTTTTTGCCATATTTCCATCTAATATCCCTACTATCTTGATCTCTGCTCGACCAATAGCACGACCTAAGTCTTCTTTTTCAAAACCTTCTAATATTTTAATGGCGCTTTTCGAAGAATAATTTAAAAATTTTTTCTTTGTATTATCAGATACATCCTTTGACATAAGTATCAAGGGTAACTTTTTATATTTGATAGCCTCATCACAGCGGTTATAACCTTCTATTAGGTTTCCTGATCTTTTTACAAGCCCAAGAAAGTTGTAAAATTTATTTACCACTTTGAATCTCCTCTTTTATGTTATTATAAAGAACTTCATCTATTTTAACCTCTAGGTTACGCTCTAACCTTTTGGTTTTATATGCTTTTTCAAAGCATTCAACTGACCTGCATATATAAGCTCCTCTTCCAGGTTTTTTCCCCTGTAGGTCAACAGATACTTCTCCTTCTTTGTTTTTAACAACTCTGATAAGTTCTTTTTTAGGCTTCATTTCCATGCAACCAGTGCACATTCTTTGAGGAATCTTTTTAACCTTCATGAAAATCACCTACTCTTCTTCTGTTGTAGCTTCAACAGAATGCTGGCTTTTGCTCTTAATGTCTATTTTCCAACCTGTAAGCTTTGCAGCTAATCTAACATTCTGTCCTTCCTTACCAATTGCTAAAGATAATTGGTTATCATCCACTATAACCTTTGCACATTTGTTTTGTTCATCAATAGAAACATCAAGAGTCTTAGCTGGACTTAGTGAATTAGCTATATATTCCTCTGGCAATTTGTTCCACTTTATTATATCAATTTTTTCGTTTCCTAATTCATTGACAATGTTTTGAACTCTCAAACCTTTCGAACCAACGCAAGCTCCCATAGCATCTACATCTTCATCATTTGAATAAACTGCTATTTTAGTTCTTGAGCCAGCTTCTCTTGCTATAGACTTTATTTCAACTATTCCTTCATATATTTCAGGAACTTCTATTTCAAACAATCTCTTTACTAAGTTTGGATGTGTTCTTGAAACTACGATAGATGGTCCTTTACTCGTCTTTTTTACTTCTACAACATATAATTTTAACTTTTCATTAAAGTTATACTGTTCTCCTGGTATTTGCTCTGATTCATTTAATACCGTTTCAATTCTGCCGATATTAACAAGTACATTTTTCTTATCTTTTCTTATAACAGTTCCATTTATTATATCAAATTCTTTCTCAGCAAATTCTTCGTATATAAGATTTCTCTCTGCTTCTTTTATCCTTTGAATAACTAATTGCTTCGCAGCTTGAGCCGCTACTCTACCAAAATCTTTTGGTGTAACTTCTATATCTACAATTTCCCCAATTTCGTATCTTGGATCATAATTTTTAGCTTCTTCTAAAGTTATTTCATTTACTGGATTAAGAACATTTTCAACAATATCTTTACGTGAAAATACTTTTATATCCCCAGTTTCTCTATTCATAGTAACTTTAAAGTTTTGGTTTGTTTCAGAACCTTTGCTATAATTTTTCTTATAAGCTGCAACCATAGCATCTTCAATGGTCTCAAACAATTGATCTTCACTGATGCCTTTTTCTTTGACAATCTCCTTTAATGCAAGTAAAAAATCTGCATTCATTTTTTAACCTCCTTATATCTCCCCATTAAGCGTAACTTGCTTTAATATTTTCTTTGGTACAGTAATTACTTCGTTATTAGCCTTTACATAAATATTTTCATCATCTATATTATCTAAAACAGCATCAAATTTCTTTCTGCCATTTAGTAAGGACTTCAGTTTTACAGTAACTTCTTCTCCAATATATCTTTTAAAATGCTCATCTTTAAAAAGAGTTCTAAAAACACCTGGTGATGAAACTTCTAAATAATAATTTTCATCAATTGGATCTTCTACATCGATAATATCACTTATAGCTCTGCTAACTTTTTCACAATCATTCAAGCCTATCCCAGCTTCATTTTCTATGTAAAATCTTAAGAAATTTTCTCCACCTTCAACCACATATTCTATATGATACAGATCATAACCCAAATCTTTTATAACAGACCCCATACGACTTTCGATTTCAATTAATAATTTTTCTTTATCCATAATCAAGCCTCCTTTTATATATGATTTGCAAATTATACATAAATATTGATAATTAAGCAAAAACGCAACTCTAAAGTTGCGTTTACATAAACAGAAAGAGCGGGCTTTTCAACCCACTCTTTGAATGTTAAATCTCACTGCATAACGTATACTACTAAAATCTTAACACAACTCAAAATACTTTTCAAGTTTTTTATAAAAACTTCTATAATATAAAAAAATTATATCTAAATAGCATAACTGTGCTAAATATTTAATATCTACACAAAAACACTCCTAAAAACAAGCAACTTATTTTCTTAGAAAGAAAATAGAGTTAATTGATTTGTATCCGGAAGTCCTTCTAAACAGCCATGTTCATTCAAAACTTCTATAACACTTTTCGATACCTTAGCTCTTATTCTAAGATCCTCTTTAGACAGAAACTCTCCACCTTTTCTTGCTTCTGCTATACTTTTTGCAGCATTTTCTCCTACTCCTGCCAAAGCATTTATAGGCATTCGTAAATTATCACCTTCTATTGTAAACTTAACAGGGTCTGATTTATATAGATCTATTTTTAAGAATTGTATTCCCCTCTTATTCATTTCATAACATATTTCCAGAATTGTAAGAAGTCCTTTGTCTTTTACAGAAATATCATTACTACTATTTAATTCATGAATCTTTTGTCTTATTACGCCTTCACCTTTTATAATAAGATTACCATCAAAATCAGTACCTCTTACTGTCAAATATGTTGCATAATATGCTTTTGGATGATGCACCTTAAAATATGCAATTCTTACAGCCATCATACAATAAGCTACTGCGTGGCCTTTAGGGAACATGTATTTTATCTTTTTACAAGATTCAATATACCATTCCGGAACTTTATGTTCTCGCATCTGCTCTTCATTTTCTGGCGACAATCCTTTTCCTTTTCTTACCTTTTCCATTATTACAAAGGCATCCTTTTCAGGTAATCCCTGATATATAAGATATACCATAATATCGTCTCTTGTTGAAATACAATCTCTTAATGTAGTATACCCTTCTTTTATAAAATATTGCGCATTATTTAGCCATACATCAGTACCATGTGAAAGCCCAGATATTCTAACCAAATCTGAAAAAGTTTTCGGCTGAGTATCCACAAGCATTTGTCTTACGAATTTGGTTCCGAACTCTGGAAGTCCATAACTTCCTACTTCACATTCCAATTCTTCTCTATTAACCCCTAGCGCATCAGGTGATGTAAATAAGCTAAGCACAGCTGCATCATTTAACGGAAGTGTTTTCGGATCTATCCCCGTTAAATCTTGAAGCATTCTTAAAATAGTAGGATCGTCGTGACCTAGTATGTCTAGTTTTAACAAACGACCACTTATAGAGTGATAATCAAAATGAGTTGTTATTATATCAGAATTAGGATCATCCGCTGGATGTTGAACTGGAGTAAAATTATATATTTCATTGTCACTTGGAACAACCATAATTCCCCCTGGATGCTGACCTGATGTTCTTTTTACACCAGTACATCCTTGAGTAAGCCTTTCAACTTCTGCTACTGAGACTCTCATTTCTTTTTCATCTAGGTATTTTTTCACAAAACCATAAGCAGTTTTTTCAGCTATAGTTCCTATTGTTCCAGCTTTAAATGTATGCCCCTTACCAAAGAGTTCCTCAGTATATTTATGAATATCCCCTTGATTATCTCCAGAGAAGTTTAAATCTATATCTGGTTCCTTATCACCATCAAAGCCTAAAAAGGTTTCGAAAGGTATATCATGGCCTTCTCTTATATATTCAGAACCACATTTAGGACAATTTTTTTCAGGCAAATCCGCCCCACAGTTAACAGAACCATCCATAATAAATTCACTATTTTTACAATTTGGACAAACGTAATGTGGTGGCAATCCATTAACTTCAGTGATACCACTCATAGTTGCTACAAAAGAAGACCCAACAGATCCTCTTGAACCAACTAAGTATCCATCAGAATAAGATTTTGCAACAAGCTTCTGTGCAATAAGATAAAGCACCGCATATCCATTATTTATAATAGAATTAAGTTCCTTATCTAATCTTTTTTGTACTACCTCTGGAAGAGGATCTCCATAAATCGAATGTACCTTTTTCATGGTCATTTCTCTTATTTCATCTTCTGCCCCTTCTATCTTAGGCGGATAAGTTTCATCTGGGATCGGCTTTACCGTCTCTACAGACTCAGCAATATCATTAGGATTTTTAATAACCACTTCATAACAAGCTTTTTCTCCTAAATAACTAAACTCTCTGAGCATTTCTTCTGTGGTCTTAAAATACAAAGGTGGTTGATTTTCAGCATCACTAAAGCCTTGCCCAGCAAGTAATATCTTTCTAAATACCCCATCACGTTCATCTAAGAAATGAATATCTCCAGTTGCTACAACAGGCTTATTGTATTTTTGGCCTAGATTATAAATTCTTCTATTTATCTCTCTTAACTCATTTTCATCTTTTACATTACCTTTTTCAATTAAGAAGAAATTATTACAAATAGGTTGTATTTCTAAATAATCATAAAAATTTATAATAGGTTCTAACTCATCGTCACTTTGCCCTTGAAGAATATTTTTATATAATTCTCCTGCTTCACAAGCTGAACCAATTATAATCCCTTCCCTATATTCTTCTATAAGACTTCTTGGGAGCCTTGGCTTTCTATGAAAATTGTCTAAACTCGAAAAAGAAACTAGTTTATATAGATTTTTAATACCTACTTGGTTTTTTGAAAGAAGAATAATATGGTTCATCGGCAATTTTTTTATATCTTGTGTTTGCTTATATTCTTTATTTAAATCACTAAGCTTGATGATTTCTCTTGATCTAAGCTCCTCTTGTGCTTTTAAAAACACCATAGCTGTAGCTTTAGCATCATCTACAGCCCTGTGGTGATTAAGAAGTGTAATACCAAGGTACTTACATATAACATTGAGTTTATATTTATTTAGTGCTGGATAAAGATATTTACACAAAGGTATAGTATCCATGATTGGATAATTAAATTCTAGGTCATTATCTAAATAATTCTTCTTTATAAAAGAAGTATCAAAGGCTGCATTATGAGCTACTAATATAGATCCATCAACAAAATCATAAAATTCTTTTATAACGATATCTATAGTTTTTGCATCCTTAACCATGTAATTATCTATTCCAGTAAGTTCAGTTATTTCTAAAGGAATATCCTTTTGTGGATTTACAAAAACACTGAACTCATCTATTATCTCGCCATTTTTTACCTTTACTGCTCCAATTTCAATTATCCTATCATTTTGACTAGAAAAACCTGTTGTTTCTATATCGAAAACCACAAAAATGTCATCAATATCCCTATCCCCTTCATTAAGAACAACACTTCCTCCATCATCTACTAAGTATCCTTCTACTCCATAGATAATCTTTATTCCATGCTTCTTACCTGCATCCATAGCTTCTGGGAATCCTTGAACCACGCCATGGTCTGTTATAGCAATTGCTTTATGTCCCCACTTAGCAGCCCTTTCTATAAGTTTTGAAGGAGCTACCACAGCATCCATAGCACTCATAGTTGTATGGGCATGAAGCTCAACTCTCTTCTCCCTTGCATTATCTTTTATAATAACCTTATCAGCTTTATTTATATCTCTTACCATTATCACGTTTTCTTTTATAAAAGTATCATAGGATACTCTTCCTCTTAGAAGAACATGGCTACCTTTTTTTAGTTGATCAACAAGTTCATCCTTTTCTTCTTTAGTTGTAAAAAATTTTGCAACCATGGAACTTGTATAGTCTGTAATATATAAAGTAAATATTATTCTACCTGTTTTTGTTTCCGTAATTTCAACCTTAAAAATATCACCTTTTACAATAGCCCACTCATAAGTCTCGTCTATCTCAGAGATTTTTAAGATATCACCAGCTATTCCTTTTCCATAGATAAGATCTTCTTCTTTTATATTTTTATTAATTTGAATCTTAGGCTTATACTGACTTTGTTGGTTTTGTTTTGGTTTTTCCTTTTTCTCTTTATCCTGTTCTTTTCTCGCTACTGGTAAGTTAGTCAATATCTCTTTTACAATTTTGCTATCTTCGATTTCCTTAAATTTAGAATAGCTTTCTTCATCTTGTTTTTTACTAATATGGAAATTAACAGTACAATTTATTCCAAATAAATCCCTTATTTGATTTTTTATTATAGAAGAAAGATTTTTATTTTCTAAATGCTTACTTAAAAACTCGTTTTCCACATAAACATTTAATTTCTCTTCATCAATTTTTCTTTCGGCCTTATTTAAAGCTGAAAGGCATATAGGGAGCCCTTTTGATGCCTCATTTACTATATCTGCCCAGTACTTTGTTGAAATCTCCTTAAGAGTTAAATTCGAAATATCTTTATGAAAGGATATTTCTACACCATCAATAAATGTTACTCTTTTTAAAATAAGCTTTTTTATACTTTCTTCTTGGTTTTCATCAAGTTCTTCTTTAGCTTTAACAATAGCTCTAAGTATATTACTCTTTTTTAGATACTGCAATTTTATAAGCCTGATGTCATACCCAATTAAAAAATGATTTAAATCGAATTCATCATTAATTGAATTTAACATTGTTGAATTCATCCTAGCACCTACTTTGTCTAAAATAAAAATCCTATTGGTGATCGTATTATAGAACTATCTACATTTTTTAAATTTTATAGTAAATAATAAAATAAAAACACAGGCTATGTATCATAGCCCTACTAAATTTTATAAGAAACTATGGTACATAATTTTTCTATGATACATAGCTATACTATAAAACTCAATTTTTCTACGGATTCATAGCCTACAGATTTTCAATTTCCTGTAGAAGTTCTTTAACAAGATCTTCTTCCTTAACTTTTCTTATAATTTGTCCTTTTTTGAATATTAAACCTTCACCGTTTCCGCCAGCTATACCTATATCAGCTTCTCTAGCTTCACCAGGTCCATTAACTATACATCCCATTATAGCAACTTTAATATTCTTTTTACAAGATTCAAGTTTTGCCTCAACTTCATTGGCAATATTTATTAAATCAATTTCTGTTCTTCCACAAGTTGGACATGATACGAATTGTATACCTGAATTATTATATCCTACACTCTTCAAAATTTCTTTTCCAACTTTAATTTCTTCTAAAGGATCACCTGTAAGAGAAACTCTTATTGTATCACCGATACCCTCACACAATAAAGCTCCAATACCTACAGAAGACTTTATAGTTCCTCTCCATATAGTACCAGCCTCCGTAACACCTAAATGCATAGGATAGTCACAAAGACTTGAAGCTAATTTATAACTTTCCACCATAGTAACTACATCTGAAGATTTTATCGAAATAACTATATCATTAAAATCTACAGCTTCCAATATTTTTACATGATTTAAAGCACTTTCAACTAAAGCTTCTTTAGTAACCTTTTTATATTTATTTAATATTTCTTTTTCTAAAGAACCAGAATTAACACCTATTCTTATTGGAATATGTCTTTCCTTGGCTTTTGATGCCACGGCTCTTACCCTTTCAAGATCTCCAATATTCCCTGGATTTATTCTTAAAGCAGATATACCATTCTTTATTGACTCTAAAGCTAATCTATAATCAAAGTGGATATCAGCTACAACAGGAATATTTACCTTTGTTACAATTTCCTTAATTGCTGAAGCTGCTTCCATATCTTTAACAGCACATCTTACAATATCACAACCTGCTTCTTCCAATGCTAAAATTTGTGAAACAGTAGCCTCTACATTTCTAGTATCAGTGTTAGTCATAGATTGAACAGATATAGGAGAGTCTCCTCCTATAAATATATCGCCTACTGCTATTTTTTTAGTCTTTTTCCTCAACATATTATTATCTCCTTCATAGAAAAAGTTACTTTATTATATAAATCTTCTACTTTTGACCTGTGTGTATATCAATTTTAATTTAATTATCCTATAAACTATACAAGAACCCTTTATAGGTTCTTGTATAATCTTTCATTGATATTGTAAAAGAAGGTACATATTTATAACTTTTAAAAGTCTCTTTATTGCAAGATGTGTATTCTGCTATAACTATATGTTTACAGGAAATAACACATCTTTGATTGTCACTATGACCATTAATCCCATTAATATCAAGAAACCAACAGTCACAATTGAACCAACCTTTTGTTCACTTATCTTTTTCCTTGTTATCATTTGGAATAAATACAGTAAAAGGTATCCTCCATCTAAAGCAGGTATAGGTAAAATATTAAATACAGCCAACTGAACACTCATGAGTGCCATAAAATAAACAAGATTTAGCCATCCAGCCTTAGCTTGTGCTACTGA
This sequence comes from Clostridium cellulovorans 743B, assembly GCF_000145275.1. NCBI lineage: Bacteria > Bacillati > Bacillota > Clostridia > Eubacteriales > Clostridiaceae > Clostridium > Clostridium cellulovorans. The sequence continues at coordinate 2,154,659 of NC_014393.1, read as the reverse complement.
TACCTTAACTATAGTAACAGGTCCTCCAACGCTATTAGCAATATCAGCTTTTCCAGTGAATAAATCTTTAAAGAAATCAAAAGTTAGCTTCACCATAAATTTAACTTCATATACTCCACGATTAAGTGCTTGAAGAATACTAGGATTTTTAGCTATTACAGGTATAAATCCTAAATTGTAATCGCCTTTTGCTTCACCTTTTGCTGGAGTAATATCAAAAGATTTTACATCCCCACCTCTGTTTACTTCAACAGTAACCTTATTTCCATTAGCCTTAAGTAATTCATTTTTTAAGTCTTCAACATATTTTACTTTATTTCCGTCAATTTTAACAATATTATCTCCTGGAAGAATTCCTGCTTCTTTTGCTGGGGAATTATCTGTAAGGGAATCAACTCCTAAAGTCTGAAAGCCACCTGCGCCTATATTTACTATAGCAAATAGCATTATTGCTCCAATTAAATTCATAAATGGTCCAGCTGCTATTATTAAAAATCTTTGCCAATTCTTTTTACTTGTAAGAGATTTAGGGTTATCAGAAAGATTTTCAAAATTCGTATCTTCCCCAACCTCACCATTTGCACCATCGTATTCTCCAAGCATCTTATTGTAGCCACCTATAGGCAATAATCTTATAGAATACATAGTTTCTTTTCCTTGATATGAATATATCTTAGGTCCCATTCCTATTGCAAATTCTTCTACCTTAACTCCATTAAGTCTTGCCACTATAAAATGTCCTAATTCATGAATTAACACTAAAAAACTAAATGCCAACAAAGCATAAATAACATATAATATTTGACTAACCACTAAAATCACTCCTACTTTATTAAATCTTTTATATATCTTCTTACTAATTCTTCTGTATATAATATTTCATCCAAAGTAATATTCCTTATTTTTTCAATTTTTAACATACATTGTTCTATGATATTAGCTATATCTAAGAAACTTATTTTACCATTCAAAAACAATTCTACTGCCACTTCATTGGCACTATTTAAGATCGTTGGAAGATTTCCTCCTTCATTTATAGCATCATATGCAAGTTTTAAACCTTTAAAAGTATTTAAGTCTGGTTTTTCAAAGGTTAGCTCCCTTATTTCCAATAAGTTAAGAGTCTTAATTACACTAGCTTTTCGAATTGGATAATTAAGTGCGTATTGGATAGGTAGCTTCATATCAGGGTTTGATAACTGAGCTATAACACTACCATCTTTGTACTGAACCATTGAATGAACTATACTTTGAGGATGAACTAAAACTTCTATATTAGAAGGCTGAATATCAAAAAGCCATTTTGCTTCAATAACCTCTAGACCCTTATTTATTAATGTAGCCGAATCAATTGATATCTTTTTCCCCATATTCCATTTTGGATGACTCAAAGCATCATTAACATCTACCTTTTGGAGCTCATTTAAAGGCCTACCCCTAAATGGTCCACCTGATGCGGTTAAAAGAATTTTATCTATGTCCTTATATTGATTTCCTTGAAGACATTGAAATATTGCTCCATGTTCTGAATCCACTGGTAATATCTTGACCTTATGCTTTTTAGCAAGGTCCATGACAATCTCTCCACCTACTACTAAAGTTTCTTTATTAGCAAGTGCTATATCAATACCAGCTTTTATTGCCTCAATAGTAGGTCTTAAACCTATCATTCCTACAAGTGAAGTTAGCACCAAGTCAACATCACTTAATGTACTTATTTCAATTAAGCCTTCGACACCATATAAAACCTCTACAGACAAATTTTTAGCTTTACAATAATCTTTTACAATGTTATAGGAATCTTTATCCATCATCGTTATGTACTTTGGAGCAAATTCATCTATAATATTCTTAATGGAAGTTACATTAGTATTTGCAGACGCAGCAAGAAGATTAAAATTTCCTCTATCTCCTCTAATTATTTCTAGAGCTTGCGTTCCTATGGATCCAGTAGCTCCTAGTATGGTAATATTTCTCATACGTATCTCCTTATTTTTTATACTACTATTAATAATTTAACCTATATATAAATATATCACAAGTTCTAAAATTCCTAAAGAAACAAAATAGCCATCTCAAAATAGAAAATAACTTCTGATTGCAAAATTTTCTACAAACAGAAACTTTTTCTTTCTTGAGATAGCTCTACTATAAACCTATTATAAATGATACATAATAAAAAACTATTACTGAAGAAAATAAAATGCTATCAAATCTATCTAAAATTCCACCATGTCCTGGTATCAAGTTACTATAATCCTTTACTCCTACATGTCGTTTTATTGATGATGCGGTTAAATCTCCAAGTTGTGAAAAAATACTACATAACAATCCAATTATAATATAATGGTATAATTCCACTTGTACGCCATTAGACTTGGCAAAAAGTCCAAATAAAAAGCATGATATTCCTCCACCTAATAAGCCACCTAAAGAACCTTCTACAGTTTTATTGGGGCTAATTTTAGGAATTATTTTATGTTTTCCGAAATTCACTCCTACAAAATACGCACAGGTATCAGAAACCCACGAAGAAAAAAATATTATCCATATCAAATATTCTCCATATTCCTTAACATTAGTCAAATATATAAAGCTAAAAAATACAGGAACATATATGAAACCACCTATAGTTGTAAAAATATCATTAAAATTATATCTTGAATTTACCGCTGTAATAGAAAGTAATAGCATCATGCTTAAGAATATCAAAAATGCTACTACTGCAAAATCAACATTCTTAAGAAATATATAGTACGCTATAGTAGCGAAGTATCCTACAAATTTAATTGGTTTAATACCTTTTTTCGAGGCAACACTATATAATTCATATATTCCCATGAAAGATAATAGTAAAAGACCATACCTAAGTAAATCTCCACCAACTGATATAAAAATAACAAGAGGTGTTAATATTAGTGCTCCTAAATAACGTTTATTCATCCTACTTATTTATACCTCCAAATCGTCTATCTCTATCTTGATAATCTAAAATAGCCTCCTGTAAATTATTTCTGTTAAAATCAGGCCAATTTATATTTGAATACCAAAATTCAGAGTACGCACATTGCCATAAAAGAAAATTACTAATTCTTTTTTCACCACTTGGTCTTATAATAAGATCTGGATCTGGCATTCCTGCAGTATACAAATACTTTTCAACATCTCCAATATCTAAGGTTTCTATATTGCTCTTACTCTCTAATACATCCTTTGCGATTAACCTTACAGCTTTTAAAATTTCATCTCTACCACCATAATTTATAGCTAGGTTAAGGTTTATTCCGGTGTTATCTTTCGTTCTTTCGTAAGCTTCTTCTAAAGTTTTCCTACATTCTTCTGGAAGCTTAGTTATATCCCCTAGGCACCTAACTACAACTTGGTTTTCATGTAACTCATCAATTTCTTTATTTAAAAATTCTACCATCAGCTTCATTAAAATATTTACTTCTTCATTAGATCTCTTCCAATTTTCTGTGGAAAAAGCATATAGTGTTAGGTATTTTACTCCTAGTTTAGAACATTCTTTTGTTATTTCTCTAACATTTTCTGCTCCAGCTTTATGTCCGGCACTTCTAGGAAGTTTTTTTCCTTGAGCCCATCTGCCATTCCCATCCATAATAATAGCTATATGTTCTGGAATTTTATCCATATCAAGTTCAATAGCTTTATTATTATTATCTTTTTTCAAAAATCCAAACATTTTATTGCCACCCTTTTAAATTATTAATAAAACCTGCGACGACGCAGGTTTTACTATCACATTATAGAGACATAACTTCTTTTTCTTTATCGCTGATAATGGAATCTATTTCTTTTACAAATGCATCAGTTTTCTTTTGGACATTATCTTCTGCAGACTTCATTTCATCCTCAGTTATAGTATTCTCTTTTTTAAGATTTTTAATTTTATCATTAGCATCTCTTCTTATAGATCTTACTGCAACTTTAGCATCTTCACCAAACTTTTTAACTTTTTTAGTTATATCTCTTCTTGTTTCTTCCGTAAGTTCTGGAACTATAAGCCTAATGACATTACCATCACTATTTGGGTTAATTCCTAAATCTGAAATCAATATAGCTTTTTCAATAGCTTTTAATGACCCTTTATCCCAAGGTTGGATTAATAATATTCTTGGTTCTGGTGCTGATATATTAGCAACTTGGTTTATTGGTGTCATTGTACCATAATACTCTACTTCTATTCTATCAAGCATAGTAGGATTAGCTTTTCCTGCTTTTAAAGTATTCAAATCTTTCTTTAATACTGTTACTGTTTTTTTCATCTTTTCTTCAGCATTTGAAATAATTTCTTTAACCATAATTACACTCCTTATTGATTACTTACTGTTGTTCCTATATTCTCGCCAAGCACTACTTTCTTTATATTACCTGGCTTATCAAGTCCGAAAACAATAATTGGTATATTGTTATCCATACATAAGGATGAAGCTGTTGAATCCATAACCTGTAACCCTTGCTTAATTACTTCTAGATGAGAGAGGTTAACAAACTTCTTGGCATCTGTAAACTTATTTGGATCTTTGTCGTATACTCCATCAACTTTTTTCGCAAGTAAAATGGCTTCTGCTTCTATTTCAGCTGCTCTTAATGATGCTGCTGTATCTGTAGAAAAATATGGATTACCTGTTCCTGCTGCAAATATAACAACTCTTCCTTTTTCTAGATGTCTAATAGCCTTCCTTCTTATATACGGCTCTGCAACTTGACGCATCTCAATTGCTGTTTGAACTCTTGTATGAACGCCTACTGCCTCTAAAGAATCTTGAAGTGCTAGGGCATTTATGCAAGTTGCTAGCATTCCCATATGGTCTGCAGTTACTCTGTCCATTTCTCCGCCGTCTCTACCTCTCCAAATGTTGCCGCCACCAACTACTGCACCAATTTCTACACCCATATCAATTATTTCTTTTATCTCTTCTGCAATTCTTTTGGCTACTTCAAAATCAACGCCATAACCCTTTTCTCCAGCTAATGCTTCCCCAGATAATTTTAACATAATTCTCTTATACTTTACAGATTCCATTTAAATTGACCTCCAATTATTTATACGAATTTAAAGAAAATTTTATCTTTAAAAAAAAGGAACACACAGTGTCCCTTTTTTTTATTTTCCTTGCTGCATTTGTCTTTGAACTTCTTCAGCAAAGTTTTCTTCTTTCTTTTCTATACCTTCGCCTCTTTCATATCTAACGAATCTAGCAACAGATATTGGTGAACCAATTTCCTTGCTCTTTTCATTTAAATATGAAGTTATTGTATAATCAGGGTTCTTAACAAATACTTGCTCTATTAAGCAGCTTTCTTTGTAGTATTTTTTAATTCTACCTTCAACCATTTTCTCAACGATATTTGCAGGTTTTCCTTCATTTAATGCTTGAACTCTGTAGATTTCTTTTTCTTTTTCAAGTGTTTCAGCATCAACTTGTGAAGAATCTAAGAATAATGGATTTGAAGCTGCAACATGCATTGCAACGTCTTTAGCTACAGCTGATAATGCTTCAGCATCACCTTCACTAGTAAGTTCTACTAATACACCAATTTTTCCTGCAGCATGGATATAACTTTGAGCAATACCCTTATCAGCTACAAACTTAGTGAATCTTCTTATAGTCATGTTTTCACCTAACTTAGCTATTAAGTTAGTTAAACCTTCTTTTACAGTTACAGCTTCATCTGCTATAAACTTTTCTTCTACTAATTCTTCTACAGTTGCAGCATTGCTTAATGCTACTTGTTTTGCTACATTAGCAGCAAATGCAGAGAATTCATCGTTTGCAGAAACGAAGTCTGTTTCACAGTTAACTTCTACTAGAGCACCGCTCTTTTTATCTTCTGCTATGTAAGTTACTACTAAACCTTCAGCAGCTATTCTTCCAGCTTTTTTAGCTGCTGCTGCTAAGCCTCTTTCTCTTAAAACTTCAATTGCTTTTTCAACATCACCATTTGTTTCACTTAGCGCTTTTTTGCAATCCATCATACCTGCGCCAGTTCTTTCTCTTAATTCTTTTACCATTCCAGCTGATATTGCCATTTGGTTATTCCTCCGTTCTATTTACTAAAAGGTAAATGGTCAATTACGGCCACCTACCTTATTATACTTTATTATTCTGCTAATTGTTCACCTTGTCTTCCTTCGATAATAGCATCAGCTATTTTTGCAGTTATTAATTTAACAGCTCTTATAGCATCGTCATTACCAGGAATTACATAGTCAACTTCATCTGGATCACAGTTAGTATCTACAATAGCTACAACTGGTATACCTAATTTTTTTGCTTCTGATATTGCATTTTTTTCTTTTCTTGGGTCAACTATGAATAAAGCACCGATATTTTCGTGATTCATGTTAGTGATACCACCAAGATTTCTTTGAAGTTTTTCTTGTTCATTTTTTAAGTTAGCAACTTCTTTCTTTGGTAAAACTTCGAATGTTCCATCTTGTTCCATTGTATTTAATGCTTCAAGTCTAGCTATTCTTGTTTTGATTGTAGAGAAGTTAGTTAACATACCACCAAGCCATCTGCTGTTTACAAAGTGCATGCTACTTCTAACTGCTTCTTCTGAAATAGCTTCTTGTGCTTGTTTCTTAGTTCCAACAAATAAAACTTCTTTGCCTTCTTCTGCTACACTTCTAATGAAGTTGTAAGCTTCGTCGATTTTCTTAACTGTCTTTTGAAGATCAATGATATAAATACCATTTCTTTCTGTGAAGATGTAAGTAGCCATTTTTGGGTTCCATCTTCTTGTTTGATGTCCAAAGTGAACACCAGCTTCTAATAATTGTTTCATTGATATAACTGCCATCACAGTACCTCCTTGGTTTTTACCTCCATAATCTTCATCTAACAAAATTACTATTCTCTAGCACCAATTTTGTCAATAAGATTATGTGTGAATTTATTACCTATAGTAGTATATCATACAGAAAATTGGAATGCAATATAAAAAAAGAAACTAAAAAGGTTGTCTTATCTTTAAATCAACATGCTCCCCGAAGCATTGATCTTAAGATTTTGACAACCTTTGTTTTATAAAGATAACCAATCTAAGTCTATATGTTTAAATAAAAATTTTTGATATTTGTTTAATTTATCTTTCTTAATTCATCTAACAATCTATCATTAAGGATTTTTATATGAGTTCCTTTCATACCTAAAGAACGAGATTCAATAAGTCCTGCACTTTCAAATTTTCTAAGAGCATTTACAATCACTGAGCGAGTTATTCCAACCTTGTCAGCTATCTTTGATGCTACAAGAAGTCCCTCCTGCCCATTTAGCTCATTAAATATATGTTCCACAGCTTCAAGTTCTGAATAAGATAAAGTCCCTATAGCAAGTTGCACTACCGCTTTCTTTCTGGCCTCTACTTCAATCTCATCCTGCTTTGACCTCAAGATTTCAAGACCTACGATTGTACTACTATATTCACATAGAATCAATTCTTCTTCTGTAAATTCCTCCTGAGCTTTAATCATCAAAAGAGTGCCAAGCCTTTCTCTATTACCCATTATAGGAACTACTGTAAACAATTTGTCTTTTAAATAACATAAAGAAACTTCCTCAAAAACAAATTGATCCTTACTAGATAAATTTGCTTTCGTTTCTTGTATATTTAATAATTTATTATTATAAGCTTCTGAAAAACGCCCATCTTCAAGAACTTTTTCTTCTACAGGACTAATTTCAAAATTCGTTGCAAAAGAATGTCCAAGAACTTTTCCTTTTCTACTGACAATATATACATTACAATCTAAAACTCTACTTAAAAGTTCACAAATCTCATCGAATTCCACTGGTTCTGTTCCAGATTTTTGCAAAATTTTATTGAGCATCCTCGTCCTACTTAATAATGATTGCATCTTTTCTTCTCCCCCACCGATAATTTGTACTGACCAGTACAAATTATTAAAAAATTAAGAATAATTGAATAAATTATATCATAAAGGAGAGAATGTGACAACTTTTTTCGACAGCTTTATATTATTCGGTCTCTTCTTGTATAATTTCTTTACTTTTACAATCACTATTAGAACATTCTAAATAATTTCCATTAGTTTTGTTATATTTTTTTAACATAATAGAGCCACATTGATTGCATTTTTTCGAAGAAGGTTCGTACCAACTAACATAATCACAGTTAGGATAAGTGCTGCAACCAAAAAACTTTCTACCTTTTTTACTCTTTTTCACAACTATTTTACTTCCGCATTTTGGACAAGGAGTATCAATCTCCTCAACAATTGGTTTTGTATTCTCGCACTCTGGATAACCAGGGCATGCTAAAAAGTCTCCAAACTTACCATGTTTAATAACCATATTTCTTCCACATTTTTCACACTGGATATCTGTGACTTCATCTTCAATGGTTATTTTAGCAAGCTCAATTTCAGCTTTTTCAATTTCAGCCTTTACTGGTGTGAAAAATTCATTTACAATCTTTCGCCAATCACTATCTCCAAGTTCAATATCATCTAATCGTTCTTCCATGTTTGCAGTAAATTCTTCATCAACAATTTGATTAAAGAATTCACACATTATATTATCAACAATTATTCCAAGTTCTGTAGGAACTAGTGTCTTCTTTTCTCTTTCAATATACTTTCTACTAAGTAAGGTTGCTATTGTGGGAGCGTATGTACTTGGTCTTCCTATACCATTTTCCTCAAGTGTCTTTACAAGTGATGCTTCCGAAAACCTTGCTGGTGGCTCAGTAAAGTGCTGAAGACCATCAATCTGAATGCAACTTAGCATTTCACCTTCCTGCACCTTTGGAATAGTTGTAAGACTCTCGTCTCCTTCTGTTCCATAACTATATATCTTCATGAACCCATCAAACTTTACAGTAGAACCATTAGCCTTAAAATTGTAACCACTGTTATCAACAGTTACAGAAACGGTATCTAAAACACATGACTTCATTTGACTAGCTACAAATCTTTCCCATATTAACTTATATAGCTTATATATTTCATCCTTTACATCTCCTTTAATTTTATCTGGAGTTATATCTATATAAGTTGGTCTTATAGCTTCATGAGCATCTTGAATATTCTTTTTCCCCTTATATATTCTTGGTTCGCTTGGAACATACTCAGTTCCATAAGATGTATTTATAAACTCAAGTGCTGATTTTTGCGCTTCATCAGAAATTCTTACCGAATCTGTTCTCATATATGTTATCAAAGCAACAGAACCCTTTCCTTTTATCTCAATACCTTCATATAATTGTTGAGCAATAGACATTGTTCGTTTTGTAGTAAAATTAAGTTTTCTATATGCATCCTGTTGAAGAGTACTTGTTATAAATGGTGGCAGTGGATTTTTAATTCTTTCAGTCTTCTTAACTTTAGAAACAGTATAATTTCCGCTTTTTATAATATTTAATATCTCATCAGCTTTTTCCTTTGTATCAATTTCAATTTTCTCATTTTTAAAGTTATGAAGCTTTAAATTTAATTTTTCTTTACTATTTTTAGTATCATCTGTTGAATTGAAAATCCCCTCAATAGTCCAATATTCTTTTGGAATAAACTCTTTTATTTTCTTGTCTCTTTCACAGATCATTCTTAAAGTAGCAGATTGAACTCTTCCCGCACTTAACCCCCACTTGACTTTTCTCCATAAAATAGGGCTTATTCCGTAACCAACTAATCGATCTAGTACTCTCCTCGCTTGTTGAGCATCTACTAAATTCATATTTATTTCTCTTGGACTTTTTATCGCTGCTTTTATTGCAGTTTTTGTAATCTCATTAAATTCAATCCTGCATTTTTCTGTTTCTGAAAGTTTTAAAACCTTACTTAAATGCCAAGATATCGCTTCTCCCTCACGGTCAGGGTCGGTAGCTAGATAAATCTTTTCGCTTTTTTTCGCTTGTTTTCTTAGTTTATCTAGAAGTTCACCTTTTCCTCTTATGGTTATATATTTAGGCTCATAATTATTTTCTACATCCACACCAGTCTGACTCTTTGGCAAATCTCTAACATGACCCATCGATGCTTCTACTACATAATTCTTTCCTAAATACTTTCGAATAGTCTTTGCTTTAGCTGGTGATTCAACTATTACTAAATTTGTTCCCATCGTTTCCCCTCCAGATTTTTATTCAATCTATATCAAACACTAGTGTATTTCTTCGCATAATAATTACCACTTAACGTATAGATTAGGTTTTTAGCTTGCATTTCAAATAATACCTTATAGATTTGATTAATGTCAATATTGACCATAGAAATTAAATCGTCTACATGTATAGGACTATCACTCAAATTTTCAAAAATTCTACTTTCTACCTCCGACAAACTCCAAGTATTATCTCGATTATTATTACACATATTTTCATTTTTATCTATGGATATTGATAAAGTTTCTCTTAAAGTATCTAAACTTAAAAAAGGTATTGCCCCATCAGATATCAATTTGTTAGTTCCTTTACTTTGCTCACTAAATATCGAACCGGGTACAGCAATTATCTCCTTACCTTGGTCTAGACCATGTCCAGCGGTTATTAAAGATCCGCTCTTTTCACTAGCTTCAACCACAATAATCCGCTTTGACAAGGCACTTATTATTCTATTGCGTCTTGGGAAATTATAAGATAACGGTTTTGTATGAAGCGGAAATTCACTGAGTATACATCCATTATTTATAATTCTCTTATATAATTCTTTATTACTATAAGGATAAGTCACATCAATACCACTGCCAATCACAGCACAAGTGTAGTTATTTTTATCACAGGATATTTTATGAACTACAGCATCTACTCCTTTTGCAAGCCCACTTACCAAACTTATCTCCTTTTTACAAAGATACTTTGTAATTATTTCTGCTACATCAATTCCATAATTAGTTGGATTTCTTGAACCAACAATGGCAACATTCTCATTTTTGTTTAAAGGTTCAATATCTCCTTTATAAAACAATATACTGGGCATATCATCATAATTTAATAATTCTTTAGGATAATTTTTATCATTAATTTTTACGATTTTTATATCATTTTTTGCTAAATACTTTATAACTTCTTCACAATAACTTTTATCTAAGGGCTCAATATTTTTTATGTTGTACTCAAAATTTTTATATGCTGTCAATACTTCATATATATCTTTTGTACATTGATATTCCTCAAGAAGTTCTCTTTTCATATTGCATTTTATTTTTATCTTTTGAAACCATATATCATAAATATCCGTGTTATATCAACTCCTTTTAATTTATAAAACCTTATTATCCAATCCCGTTCTATACTTTATAGCTTCCATAAGATCTTCACTGGATATAAGTTCAACTTCTCTTAAATCTGCGATGGTTCTAGCTATTTTTAAAACCCTATGATAGCTTCTAGCGCTAAGATCAAAGTACTTTATATATTTCTTGATTTCTTTTTTAGCTTCCTTTGAAAGAACACAATATTTGTTAATAGCTTTTAAATCCATATTGCTATTATAATAAAAACTTTCTCCTTTAAATCTATCTTTTTGTATTTTTCTTGCCTTAATAACCTTTTCTTTTATAATCTTTGAATCAATAGTTCCTTTAGATTCTACAAGCTTGTGAGCTTCAACCTTATTCATACCGATAAACATATCTATACGTTCTTTTAGTGGTCCTGAAAGTTTAGAAATATATCTATTTCTCTCAAGTTCTGTGCATATACACTTCTTATCTTTATCACCATAATTACCACAAGGACATGGATTGAAAGACGTAAGCAAAATAAAATCGCATGGGTAAATTACCTTTCCAAATATTCTAGTTATATTAATCTTTTTATCTTCTAAAGGCTGCCTTAAATTCTCAAGAAACTTTTTATCAAACTCTAAAAATTCATCTAAAAATAGCACTCCTCTATGAGCTAAAGTTATCTCTCCAGGCATTAATCTAGTTCCTCCGCCTATAAGGCTGATTATAGAGCTGCTATGGTGAGGACTTCTTATTGGCCTCTTATTAATGATCCCTTCCTTTGCTAAAAGTCCAGCAACACTGTATATCTTAGTTACTTCTAGTGCTTCGTCATAGGATAAATCAGGCAATATAGAACTAAACCTCTTCGCTATCATGGTTTTTCCGCAACCTGGAGGCCCATACAATGCTATATTATGATTACCACTTGCCGATATCTCTAGTGCTCTTAAAGTGGCTTCCTGACCTATTATGTCCGAAAAATCCAAAACTTCTTCTTTATCAGGCATTTTTATTTCTGTTTTAAAAGGATGAATATCTTTATATTTCAAATAGTGAATTACTTCTTTCAAAGAGTTAAAAGGAAAAACTTCTGTTTCATTTACAAAAGCACCTTCAAATTTATTATCCTCTGGAACAATAAACTTAGTATATCCTAAGTTTTTTCCTTCTAGCACTATAGCCAATACTCCATTAATGCTTTTTATAGTACCATCTAAGGATAATTCACCTAAAATAATATGTTCTCCTATATCTTCTAGAGATATTTGTCCAGACTCTAGCAAAAGCCCAACAGCCATAGATAAATCAAGTAATGCGCCTTCCTTTTTAATATCTGCTGGAGATAAATTTATTACAATCCTACCCATAGGAAATTCAAAACCACTATTAACAATAGCACTTCTAACTCTTTCCTTTGCTTCTTTAACCGCTGTGGTTGCAAGACCTACTATAGTAAAGCTAGGAAGTCCTCTACTAATATCAACTTCAACTTGTACAATTACTCCATCAATGCCATTAAAGGTAGCAGAGTTTAAATTCACTGACAATTTCATCACCTCAACAAAATTATTGACAGCAGAAAATAATCTAATACTTCCTTATAAAAATTTCTTTTATATTTTTTGTTTTACCTCTAACTTTATTAGACAATAATAAAACTAGAAACTAACATACCCTGTTAATTAAAATTATATATAAGGAGCCTATTATGAAAAATTTAAAAGTAGCTGTAGGAAAATATGGCGAAGATATAGCAGAAGAATATTTAAAGAAACAAGGTTATCATATATTAAATAGAAATTTTAGAAGCTACCATGGTGAAATAGACATAATTGCAAGAGATAACTTATCTATAGCTTTTATAGAGGTTAAAACAAGGTATAATATGGGCTACGGTGTTCCTTGTGAGTCTGTTAATAGCTATAAACAACTAAAGCTTTGCAAGGTTGCAAAATACTATATATCCATAAACAAGCTTAGTGATTGTAATTTTAGGTTTGATGTTCTAGAGATATTCCTAAATTATAATAATGATCATAAGTTCTTTAACCTTTTTAAGAATGCCTTCTATTTTATAGAGTAAAACTCTATAAAAATGCCTATAGATATGAGATTTCTCTCAAGCTATAGGCAGCAATATATAATATTTAATTTTCTTCGTTAAAGCTATTTTTAGGCAATATTAAATTTAATACTATTCCTACAATTGTAGCTAATGCTACTCCTGAAATTTCAACTACTGATTGTCCTAGATTAAATGACAATGATGCTCCACCTATCCCTAATACAACAATAACAGAAGATATAATTAAATTTCTTTTCTTACTGAAATCAATTTTATCCTCAACATAAATTCTAAAACCTGAAGAAGCGATTATACCAAAAAGAAGTATACTAACTCCTCCCATTACTGGTTGTGGCATATGAGTTATTATAGCTGATACTGGACCAATGAATGAAAGTATTATAGCAAGTATCGCAGCTCCACCAATTACCCAAACACTATACACTTTGGTAATAGCCATTACTCCAATATTTTCACCATAAGTAGTATTTGGAGGACCTCCAACTAAGCCGGCAAACATAGTAGCAACACCATCACCAAGAATTGATCTATGAAGTCCTGGATCCTTTGTAAAATCTCTTCCTACAACACTATTTACTACATAAACATGTCCAATATGCTCTGCAAGAGTTACAAAAGCAACTGGAGCCATAAGTATTATTGCACTTAAATTAAATTTCGGTGCTACAAACTTAGGAATTTCAATTAAAGAAGTACTTGTTATTTCATTAATAGCTTCCTGTGGTATTACTTTAAAGATTATTGCAAGGACATATCCAACTAACATAGCTATAAGGATTGGAATTACCCCAAGAAAACCTTTAAAATACATAGTCCCAAAAACACCTACAGCTAAAGTTATTAAAGCTACTGCAATATATGCACTTCGAGAAACACCTTCTGGAATCACAGTACTAGCTGATAGCCCTGCCCATTGTACTGCAGTACCTGCTAAACTCAATCCTATAACTAAAATAATGGATCCTACAACAACTGGTGGAAGTATCTTATCTAGCCATTTTGTTCCTACATATTTAATTATTAACGCAACTATTACATAAACAAGGCCTGATGCAATTACACCACTTAGCATTTCACCTTTTCCATAAGTTGCTGCTGCTACAGTCATTGGGGCGATAAATGCAAAAGATGATCCTATATACGATGGCAATTTGCCCTTTGTACATAGAATATATAAAAGCGTTCCTACACCACTTGTAAACAATGCTATAGACGGCGGTAAATTTGTAAGCATAGGTACAAGTATAGTAGCTCCAACCATAGCAAATAAATGTTGTAAACTTAATGGTATAGTTTTTAAAATTGGCAACCTATCCTCTACATCGATAAAATTTTTTGATGCACTTTCTTTTTTCATGTTATTTCCTCCTTGTAGTCTCACTGGACTATCATTAAAAGTTTTTTCTTCTGTTATTCTATATTTATAAATGTAGCTATTTATTCACATAGCCATCTATTCATAAAGCTTTACTGATTCCTCTTGATCGATTTCCTTTAATAAAACTGATACTAACTCTTCTTTAGAAGTCGGTATATTTTTACCTACATAATCAGCTCTAATAGGTAGCTCCCTATGCCCTCTATCAACTAAAACTGCAAGCTGAATACTCTTAGGTCTCCCACACTGAATCACAGCATCAATAGCCGCTCTTACAGTTCTTCCAGTATAAAGCACATCATCTACCAAAATTACTATTTTATCTTTTACATCAACACCTAAATCAGTACTTTTTACCACCGGCTGATCATAGATAGTACTTAAGTCATCTCTATACAAAGATATATTCACTGAACCTACTGGGATCTTCTTTTCTTCAAACAATTCGACAAATTCTGATATACGAGTAGCTATTGGAACTCCTCGTCTTTCAATCCCAATTAATACAATGTCATCTATTCCTTTATTTTTTTCAATTATCTCATGAGAAAGTCTTTTTAAAGTTCTTCCTATTGCTTTATCATCCATTAATAGAGTCTTAAATTCCAATGTTTTCACCTCCTATAACATTTAAAATTAACTTTTAACAATAAATAAAATTATTCCTATATTATTTTATGCAGCAAAAGTTACCATCCTTAAACAAAAAATGCTTTTACCCATAAGGTAAAAGCATACAATATGTATGTTCGACAGCTTACCTTTGGCTCTCTCTGGAAACCTTTAAAGGTCATATTTCTTTAATATATAATATCATTTTTTTCAGTACCATGCAATTCTTTTTTAAGAACCTTTAATACTTTTAAAAATTCCTGTGGAATATTTGTACTAAATTCCATATATTTCATGGTAGTTGGATGAATAAATCCCAATTTCTGCGCATGTAATAACTGTCCATTAAGAGAAAACCTTTGTTTTTTATATCCATATACTGGATCACCAACTAATGGATGTTTTTTATAATTCATATGAACTCTTATTTGATGAGTCCTTCCAGTTTCTAATATACACCTAACTAAAGTATTTTCTTTGAACCGTTCAATTACTTTATAATGAGTTATTGCTTCTCTTCCACCTTTAACCACAGCAATTTTAATCCTTTCCTTAGGGTCTCTTGCCAATGGTTGATTTATGGTTCCTTCTTCTTCTTTTATTATTCCCTCTACTAAAGCAATATACTCTCTTTTCATAGAGTGCTCCTTCAACTGTGCTGCAAGAAAATTATGGCTCTTATCATTTTTTGCAACTACAATAACTCCAGAAGTATCTTTATCTATTCTATGCACAATTCCTGGCCTTAATTTGCCATTTATCCCTGATAAGTCCTTGCAGTGATATAATAATGCATTAACTAAGGTATTGTTATAAACTCCAGAAGCCGGGTGAACCACCATACCTTGAGGCTTATTTATCACAATTAAATCCTCATCCTCATATAGAATATTTAAGGAAATATTTTCTGGAACTACATTCATTTCTTGTGGTTCTGGAATAATAACCGTAATCTCATCTTGCATTTTAAGCTTTAAGTTACTCTTACATGGTTTACCATTAACTAAAACATTGTTCCCATCAATAATGTTTTGTATAAATGACCTAGAATAACCATCCAATTGTTCTGCTAAAAATTTATCTATCCTTTTACTGCTAAGTTCATTAAAAATTATAATTATTTCTTCCATAAATACACTGAATTAATAACTTACAAAGTTTCCTCATAACTAATATTGCTAACTCGATCTAAAGGATCAACATAATGTGCATTTATCTTATCTGCATCAGAATCAACAAATTGATTATGGCTATCAACTAATTCATAGGTATCTAAAGCGTCTAATCCTACACTACCTTTTATACCTCCAAAACCTTTATAATAAACATCCTTTAATACATACTCCTCATTTGGTCTATCTTCAAAGGTTCTCTCCCTTAAAGTGTGCATAATGCCTTGACATTTAGCACAATACTTTGCGTAAGGTAGAAAATCCAACCGTTCTTTGGTTATTTCTTTTTGGCAATTACCACAAAGTCCATAATCTCCGTTTTCTAATGCATCAAGGGCTTCGTTTATTTTACCAAGCATATTCGTTTCATTAGCTTTAAGAGCCTTTCCTTTTTCGATTTCACTTAACTCTGTTGCAGAGTCTGATGGATGATTATCATAAAAAGATAGTTCGGCAGTTGCATTTAAGTTACTGTCGATAGTTTCGTTATCCTTCATCTCCATTAGTAACTTATTAATTCTCTCTCTTTCTGTTAACAATTTATTTTTAAAATATTTCTTTTCGTCTTCATTAAGCATAATAGAACCTCCTTATAGTACTCTAGTTCTATTTTCTCAAATACAAGATTTTTTATAACATGTTTTTTATATATTATAAAACTAACAAAAGTTAAAATTCTAATTTAATAAAATCTTTTTCATAAACTAATTATATTTTTAGCACTTTCTACATAGCTATAAGCATATTTTTAATGATTTCTGTTGAATTTTTAATCGCGATATGTTGAAACTTCTCGTAGTCCATATGTGCACCATTATCCGCATTATCACTTATACTTCTTAATACAACAAAAGGAACTTGATTTAAGTAACAACTTTGAGCTATGCTTCCACCTTCCATTTCACAAGCGATAGCATCAAAAGTTTCTTTTATATATTTAATTTTATTTATATCAGCAATAAATTGGTCTCCTGTAGCTATCCTGCCAACAAAATATTCGTGAGTCAATACATCTTTACATGCATCTTTAGCTAAGTTCACAAGGTATTCTGAACTCTTAAAATCTAAAGTATCTATTCTTGGTATCTGACCAGCTTCATAACCAAAAGCAATAGCCTCTACATCGTGTTGGACTAAAGAATCGCCTATTACTACATCTCCTGGTTTAACATTAGCTCCTATTCCACCTGCTATCCCTACATTTATTACGTAATCAACGTTAAAATCATCAACAAGTATTTGAGCACAAATTGCAGAATTTACTTTACCAATCCCACATCTTACTACAACCACTTCTTTACCATAAAGATGTCCTTTAACAAATTTCATAGAAGCTTTTATCTGAGTTTTTTCAACTTCTGTTTCCTTTAATAATATCTCTAATTCTTCATCCATTGCACCAATTAATCCTATAATCATCTTTTTACCTCCTGTTTTTAAGTTTAGAATACTCAATTATTGTATTAATGTCAACTTTTCCAAAGAAAAACCACCCCAAAGGAGTGGTTTTTAATCATTAACAAAAAAACTTTTTATCTCATCTAAATCGCTTGAAAAATTTTTATCATCTATATCTTCATCTTTTACCGAAAAAGAATCTTCTAAATCCGCTGCCACTTCGCTTTTCGGCACTGATATGGAGTAATTTGTAAGATAATCTTTTTCAAGAGTTTCAAACATTTCCATTTGAGTTTTCATAAAGTTCTTATACTTAGATCTAAAAATAGTAAATTCTTGCTTTATAGCTGCATATTCTTCGTTAATCTTAACAACTTCACTATTAGCCTTATCGATAGTCCTCTGAGAGTTTTCGTTAGCATTGTGAATTATTAATTCAGCTTCTCTTTCAGCTGAACGTTTTGCTTGTTCTGCTGCATTTTGAGCTAATACCAAAGTATTTTGAATTGTTGCTTCAAGATTCTCATAATGTTTAATTTTATCTTCTAAAGTTTGAAGTCTTTCTTTCAGCGCAGAATTTTCTTTATATATAGCCTCATAGTCCTGTGCTATGGTTTCAAGAAATTCATCAACCTCATTACAATCATACCCTCTAAAACCTTTATTCAGTTCCTTATTCGATATATCCATAGCTGTAAGTCTCATCTCAACACCTCATTACTTAAATTTCAATACTTTTACTTTTAATCGTCCACTCTTAGTTTCACCAATGATTTCCTTTATACTAAATTTACCATAAGTTCTGAGTGTCAACGTATCTCCTGTAGATACAAGCTTACTTTTATCATAAACTGCCGAATAATTTAGCAGAATCCCTCCACTACTAAGTGCGCTTAACCCCTTTGACCTGGAAATTCCCGTAATTCCGCTAACAACAGAATCAACTCTAAGGGAAGTTGTGGTAATAACCAGTTCATCATACTGATATTCTGGCAAGTTATCATAAGAAGACAAAATTTCTATTTTACATGGAGTATTTTTTATCTTACTTATACTATCAATTATATAGGATGCAATATCCTCTGTACAAGGTACATAGCATAGGTTATCTATTACAATTAAATCCCCTAACTTACTTCTTTTGATCCCAAGAGACATTATACTACCAAGGTAATCTTTATGTTCAACTCTTTGAAACTTATTACTAGTTTTTATCAAAAGTACTTTTACAGGCATCTGATACTCACTACTACAATTAAAACTTATCATTCTTCTTTCAGCATGTTCAAAAATACCAAAAGTTCCTATAGAAGCATAAATTTCATTTTGTATATCTTGAACCTTTCTCCATATCCTTGGTGGATAAAATTCCTTAAGAAAAATTTCACCTTGAGTCTTTTCTGCTAATTGTATCTTATCAAAGATAGCTGAAACCTCTATTTTATCTTCCTCATTAAAGAGGCTTAAAAATCGTTTTTTATCCATAATTATTTGCTATATTTTAAATATGCTCTTATTATTTAATTCTCTTCCTAATTCCTTTGACACTTCTACATTACATGGAGAAAGAATATAAACATTACGTTCAACTTCTTGTAACTCTCCATTTGATGAATAACAACAACCACCAACAAAATCTAGTAATCTTTGAGCAACCTTTGGATCAAGGTCTGTAGTGTTAATCATAACTATTCTCTTATCTTTTAGTTCATCACAAATTATCATTGCTTCATCAAAATTCTTTGGTCTTGAAATGATAACTTTTGTTGAATTATTTTGTGCTGTAGACAATTCAACGATATTAGATTTAGAAGTTTTTCTAGCTTTATTTTGAGGGATTACAGGTGTTTCTTCAACAGTTTCCTCCATCTCCTCAACTACTTCTTCTAACTCATCTTCTTCATCTAAACCTATTATTGACATCATCTTATTTAATACACTCATTTTAATTCTCCTTTCATATGTTGTAATTTCTTTTACCGAAAATGGCTTCACCAACTCTGATCATATTAGTCCCTTCTTTAACAGCGTCTATATAATCACTTGACATCCCCATAGATAGATATTTCATCTCAGAATTAATATAATTTATATCCTTAATTTCATCAAAAATATCTTTTACTTTTCTAAAATACTTTCTATTCTCTTCATGACTCTCTATTGGGAGTATTGTCATAAGTCCTTTTACTTTTATATTGGTAAATCCTTCAACAGTTTTTAGAACTTCTTTAAGCTCTTCTTCGTAAAATCCGTATTTACGTTGTTCTTTTGCAATATTAACTTGAATTAATACATTTGTTTCAATTCCAAGTGCTTGAGATTTTTTTTCTATCTCATTTAACAAAGCAATTGAGTCTATAGAATGTATTAATACATTTTTCCCAACTAAATATTTCACTTTATTACTTTGAAGGTGTCCAATAAAATGCCAGTTTATATCAAGATTGCACTTTTCATATTTTTCTACGAACTCTTGTACTTTATTCTCGCCAAAATCTCTAAGTCCAGCATTATATGCTTTTTCTATTTCCTCTAAAGTTCTTGTCTTAGAAGCTGCAACTATAACTGTATCCTTAGGAATTTCATTTCTAAGAGCACATATATTTTCTTCTATTGTCAATTTTATGTCCCCTCTCATGATATAGTTTTACTGCATTTACTACATTAATTCTCTATTAATTTCAAAATTCCTTCATAAATTTATAATATAAATAAAAAAAATATTATATTACATGTTTTAGTTACGAGTTTCTGGAATATCCATATACTCACTTTTAAATTGTGTGTCAAAAGATGGTATGAAAATCTTATCTTTTCTTTTAATATCAATTATTAAATTAATTCTAAGATTTTTTATATATCCTAAATCACTTGCAAGAGAATTTAAATAAGCCTCCATCTTTTCGCCATCACCAATGGCTGAAATTTTAAACGGGGCACAAATAGCAATACCGTTTACTGTTAGATCTGCGCCAAAACAATAGATTTCAGTATTATAAACAATTCTTATACCATTAATAGAAATCGCCTCAGCTCCCATAACTCTTAAATCATTTATAGCTGCTAAAACATCAGTATTGTGTATGTTATTGCCAGATATAGGCTCATCTTTAAAATTCACATAGTCATCCATAAGAATTTCAACACCAGAACCTTCTAAAGCCACAAGTCCATTGAGCATAACATACTTATCTATTTCCTTTTTAAACTCGTTTTCAATTTCTCCTCGTCTATATTTATAGGTTCTAAGCTTTTTTTCTAGTTGCTCCTTTTCTTCTAATATTGAAGTTATTTCACCTAACAATTCATTCTTTTCGTTTGTTGCCTCAAAATATTCTTGAGCATTTAATGTTACAGTAGTGGCATTGGCTCCAAAAGAAAAGTTTGAAACAATTAATACTCCAACAATTATAGCTGCCAAAAATAAGAATATTGTAGCTTCATTATTTTTCATTTCCAATTCCACCTCTTAATGAACTTTGAACTTATCAAGGAGTAATCTTCTTATGAACCCAAAATTATTAAATATTCTGTTACAAAATACAATAACCCCTGCTATATAAACAGGCAACCCTAGCTTATCTCCAAAATACACTAGTACCACTGCTAAGCCAGCATTTCCAAAGAAACCAGAAATAAATACATCTGATCTGTAGGTCTTTTCAAGTGAAGCTCTTATAGCACCAAAAATAGAATCTAAACATGCAAAAATTGCTACAGACATATAAGCAGAATAAGCTACTGGTATATCTACATTTGAAAATAGTCCTATTGCTATGCCAATTAATAAACCAATTATTACTATCAACTTTATCTTCCCTTCTAGTTAACTACTTTTTGTGAAAATTTAAAGGTCACAACTTCTTTTGTCTTTGGAATGATTATATTATCTTTTTTCTCATATGTTGGCTGATTATAAGAGGATAATGGTATACCATCAAAGGTCCCTGGAAAATCCAAATCTTTCTTAAGCTTATCTGGATCACCAATTGCTCTAATAGTAATAACTTGTTTCGGAGATATTTTTTCCGAACCAACAAATATATAGGCTCCACCTGAAGAACTTCTTATTCCAGTATAATTAGTAACTCTTATATCATTTATAGACACCGCTTCAGCGCCTGAGAAAAATAATTCATTTATAATAATTATAAGTTCTTTGTGAGTAATTAAAGCTTGAGGAGTCATTTCCCCAGAAAATGTTATACTTTTAGGACTTATATTTATTTCAACTCCAGAGCCTGTAACTTCAACTTCACCAGATACAAGCCTTGACTTCTCTAATTCCTCCAATAAATTTTTTGCATAACTACTGTTTTCTCCAGCATTTTTTTCATAATCCTCAACTTGAGCTTGTATTTCTGATAGTTTTCCCTCAAGTTGCTTCTTTTGATCCTTTAAAGTTTTAACTTCTTCTAAAATATCAGCAGAATCATTTGTAACAACCACTTCTTGTTTTGACGAAATACTTTTAATTTGATAGGTAATTATAAATGCAAATATCATACAAACAAATGCTATAAAAAATTGTGATTTGTATTTCTTCATTTTTTCCTCCTAACTTGTTATTGAGAAGGTTGGCGTTTCTAAATTAGTTACATTCACCTCAGCCTTCTTTCCTTCAAGCCCTTGACTTTTTATAATGTTTATTGCATAATTCATCTTCTTTTCAAGTTCTTTTGTGTCTCCTAATCTAATAGCTACTTGATTATAATAAACTCTTAAATTATACTTCTCAGAGAAATCTATTTTATTAATCGGCAATTGCTCTTTTGCCCTAATTAGTAATTCCTTAAATTCTTTTAAAAACTTTAAATCCTTTTCATCTATAGGAGCTATTTGTTCTCCTAAATCCACAACCTTCAAATCCATCCCACTTATCTCCACTAAAGAGCCTTTTTTGCTATCTCTATTTGCTTCTAATACAACACCATTTTCATCTAAGATAAATTGATTATCTCCTTTTGTATAAAGGTACGCAGTATTTCTTTCTTCAACATTGATAATTATTACATTTGGAATCCTTCTTGATATATGAACTTTCTTGATATATGGATTTAGAAGTAATCTATTCTCAACTTCCTTAGTGCTGAAAAAAAACATATTAGTTCCTAATGTTATCCCTGAATTTTCAACAATCTTCTCATCTGTTATTATATCGTTGTTTTTTACAATAATATTAGAGATATTAAAAACTGGCAATTTAAGGCATAAAGTAATAAGTAGTCCAATAAAAAAACTAAAAAATATTGCAAGTCTCTTTATAACCCTCTTTTTTCTTCTTTTAACTATTAATTTATTTTCTGTCATAATAAACACCACTCTTATTTGTTATCATATAATATAATAACATAATTAAAACTATATAAGAATAAAAAATCATGTGTAATTAAGAAAATAATAATAATAATTTCCATAAAAAACTAGAGCATAAAACAGACCCCTTAAAAAAGTACCCATACTCTTTTAACATATAAAATAAATTTTAGTATTTATATGTTAAATAATGCAATGCAATAGCTAACTATGCTATAATTTACACATGCTTTATGAACTCTTTTTTATTATATATTTTATAATTAAAGTTATCTCAGTATCCTATATGATTATTGAAAGATCGATACTTCCTATTGTAGAAGCTTTATTGAAATATACATACTTAGAAAAGTTATAATATATACGAACAGGGGGATTTACATAATGAAACACTTAAGAATAGGATTTTTTTCTTCTCACGGTGGATCAAATATGCAAGCTATAATAAATGCATGTAAAGAAGGATATCTTAACGGGGAACCTTGTGTAGTGATTAGTAATAATCCAGATTCTATTGCACTGACCAGAGCTATTAACGAAGGAATACCTCATTTTTATAGAAGTCAAAAAACTCATCCTGATTTTGATGACTTAGACGAAGAAATTTTAAAGATTTTAAAAGAGCATTCTGTAAATATAATTGTTCTAGCAGGCTATATGAAAAAAATTGGTCCAAAGGTACTCAAGGATTATAAAGGAAAAATTCTAAATATCCATCCAGCATTATTACCAAAGTACGGTGGAAAAGGAATGTATGAAAAAAATGTACATGAAGCCGTAATTACAAATAAAGAAAAAATTACTGGTGTTACAGTTCACATTATTGATGAAGAATATGATAAGGGTCCTATTATAAATCAATGTGAAGTACCTGTTTTTGAAAATGATACTATAGATATTTTAGCCAATAGAGTTTTAAAAAAGGAGCATGAAACTTTTGTTGAAACTCTAAAAGCTATTAGTGAAGGAAAAATAATTATATAAATTAATACCCTTGAACTCTATCTTAATCTATAAAATTAACCTGAAAATATTCAAAAATAAATATTTATTACCTGTAAAATCTCATTATAAGAAAACTCCCTTGGAACTGAACACATATTTTTATCTAATATCTTATATAAAAACAGCTATAAGTATTTTTAGTATACTTATAGCTGTTTTTATTATGTTCTATTTAAATAACTTTTATTTCTCGGTCTGCGAGGATATATTCAAAAGTATACCCATGGAAGCTAAATTTATCACAAGAGAAGAACCACCATAACTTATAAATGGCATTGGTACTCCAGTTACAGGCATTGCCCCTGTTACAACGGCAATATTTATTACAGTTTGAATAGCTATAACTGATATTATACCGACAGCCAAAAGACTTCCATATGTATCTTTAGCTTTTGAAGCAATCCTAATTCCTCTATATATCAATACAGAAAAGAGAAATAATATAAATAAGCATCCAACAAGCCCTAATTCCTCTCCAATTATTGAAAAGATAAAGTCATTATGCGGCTCCGGTATGAAAAAGCACTTCTGTCTTGATTGTCCTAAACCTTGTCCTAAAAGCCCACCTGATGCTAATGCATACCAGGATTGTATTAATTGATAGCCATCTCCTCTAGGATCAGCAAATGGATCAGTAAAACTAAGTAATCTCTCTAACCTATATGGCTCTATTAATATAAATACTACTCCAAAAGTAAAAACTAAGCCTAAAACTATAGCAAAATACTTTTTCTTTACTCCACCTACAAATAATAATATCAAGGTTGTACCTAGTATAACCATGGTTATACTCAAGCTTTTTTGGATAAGAACTAATGCTGCGTATGCTCCTGCGACACCTAAGTATGGCAATACTCCATATAAAAAGCTCTGCATTTTATCGCCTTTCCTAGAGATACTATGGGCTAAAAATAATACCATAACGTATTTTGCTATTTCTGAAGGTTGGAGATTCATCGGTCCAAACCTTATCCATCTTTGAGCTCCTTTTACTGGATCAAAAGCAAAAACTGCTAGATTAATAGGAATTGTCAGCAACATAAATACTAAGGTCCATTTCTTATACTTATGATAATCAATCCTAAGAACATAAAACATCGTTGCTAACCCAACAACAGCAAAAGTCCCTTGCTTTTTAAGAAAATAGTACATATCATTATAAGCTGGATCATTCAGTGCAACATAGGAACTAGCACTAAATACCATAACAACACCGATAAATACCAGAAGCAGTAAAACTGAAAGTAAAGTAAAATCCACCTCCACCTTCTTTTTTATTTTCTGCATTTTGTTTCCCCCTAAAAATTGATCACTAAATAATTAAAAATCCAATTGCGCATAAAGCTACTGTCACGATTGAAAACACCGCTACTATCTTTGTTTCATGCCATCCTATGGCTTCAAAATGATGATGTACTGGCGCCATTTTAAACACTCTTTTTCCTGTAGTCTTAAAAGATATTACTTGAATTATAACAGATAAAGTTTCAAAAACAAATATTCCACCAACTACAATAACTACAATCTCTAATTTTAATAGCATTGCAATAGCTCCGATAGCTCCTCCAAGAGCCAGCGAACCAGTGTCACCCATAAAAACCTCAGCAGGATGTGCATTATATTTTAAGAATCCTAATAAAGCTCCTACTAAAATCCCACAAAACACTGCTAAATTTATTTGTCCAAGCCCTAAAGCTACAGCCCCAAAGAATGCAATAACTATAGAAGAAGTACTAGAAGCTAAGCCATCTAATCCATCAGTTAAATTTACAGCATTTGTTACTGCTGCAAAGTAAACAATTGAAAATATAACAAATCCAACAAGACCAAGATCAAAATACTTGTTAACTATAGGAATTAATATGTTAGTTCCTATTTCTTCATTGTTTGCAGCATACAAACCTATAATTACAGATACTATCATCAAAAGAAGCATCTTTTGTCCTGACTTTAATCCTTCATTTTTCTTTTTAATAATCTTGAGCATATCATCTAACAACCCAATAAATCCAAAAGCTACAAAAGCAAACAAAACAATTAGCGTTGTATCATTAATACTTCTTACCCTTATAGCCATTGCAAGTATAGTTGCAAGGATAAAAATTACTCCTCCCATAGTTGGTGTACCTGCTTTTTTCTTGTGGCTCTTTGGACCTTCTTCTCTTATAGGCTGACCAAACTTAAATCTATACAATACTGGTAAAAGGACAGCACCTAATGCTATAGATATACATAATGCAATTAATAAATACATCATAACTATCTTTAAATCGCTGAAATTACTCATTTCTATTCTCCTTCATTTGTCGTAAAAATTTTCAAGGCTTCAACTATAGTTTCAAATTTCATACTTCTTGACGCCTTAACAAGAATTATATCTTCTTCTCTAATTTCTGAAGTTAGATATGCTATTGCCCCTTCCTTTTCTGCTAGTTCTATACTACTATTTTTATTATTAAATCCCTCTGAATATGCTTTTGCAAATTCGCCAATAGCAATTAGAATATCTACAGAATTTTCTTTAGCAAAAATTCCCATTTCTTTATGATATTCAAAAGAATTTTCTCCAAGTTCCTTCATAGTACCAACAACTGCTATTCTTCTTTTACCTTTTAAATTCTTCATAACTTCAATAGCAGCTTTCATTGAATCTGGACTAGCATTATAGGTGTCATTGATTATAGTTATACCTTTATTTTTTTCTATATCAAGTCTCATAGAAGTGGCTTCTATATTCAAAAATCCTTTATTTATTAACTGATCCTCAACGCCAAGTTCTCTAGCACAAGCTATGGCTAAAAGTGCATTTGATATATTATGCTTTCCTGGCATTGGAATATAAAACTTTGATTCATTAAGCTTAAATTCACAAGAATCTTCTTTTAAGACTAAACTTTCCCCTTTAAGGTCAATATTTTTATCATCAGAAATACTTGCTTTTATTAACCTATACTCTGCTTTATCTATAGTTGATAAATATTGATCATCATGGTTTACAATTAAAAGATTTTCTTTTCCAAAATAAGTAGTTATCTCCATTTTAGCTTTTAAAATATTCTCTCTAGTCTTTAAGTTTTCAATATGAGAGATACCTATATTTGTGATAACTCCTAAATCTGGTCTAGCTACATCTGAAAGCCTTTGGATTTCAAAAAGATCACTCATACCCATTTCTAATACTGCCACATCGTAAGTGTTATCTAAATTAAAAATCATCAGTGGAAGTCCTATTTCATTATTAAAATTTCCCTTTGTCTTAAAGACTTTTAATTTTTCACTTAATGCTGCTGCAATCAAGTCCTTTGTTGAAGTTTTACCTGTAGAACCGGTAACCCCTATAACTTTTATATCTAACTTATTTCTATAATATTTAGCAAGCTGCATAAGTGCTTTTTTTGTATTCTCTACTAGGACAATAGCTGATTTATTTAAGACCTCTGCCTCTGTATATGCTATTTTATCAATTATACAAAGCTCTGCGCCTTTATTTATAGCTTCAACAACAAAATCATTGCCATCAAAGTTTTCTCCTTTAATAGCTATATAAATACATCCTTTTTCAAGCTTTCTTGTATCAATACTTACAAGATTAAATGAAGTTTTAGGACCATTGATTATTAGGTTACCTTCTGTTGCTTTTAAAACTTCCTCTAAGGTAATATTCTCCATCTAAAACAGCTCCTTTATTAATTCATCTATAACTATTCTTTCATCGAAATCTATTGTTTTATCTTTTAATACTTGATAATCTTCGTGCCCTTTTCCAGCCACTACAATTATATCACCATTTTTAGCTGTCTTCATTGCAAGCTTAATAGCTTTTCTTCTATCTTCTTCAACCAAATAATTATCTTTTTTTATTCCAGATACTACTTGCTTAATAATCTCGCTAGGTTCTTCCGATCTAGGGTTATCAGAAGTTATAATAGCTATATCACTATTTTCACTTCCTATTCCACCCATTATGTGTCGTTTTGAATTATCTCTATCTCCACCGCAACCAAAAACACTTATTAGTCTTCCATCAGTAAATTCCCTTGCAGTTTTCAATATCTTTAAAAGACTATCTGGAGTATGAGCATAATCTACAATTATCTCAAACCCTAGATTTCTACCTTGTGTCACTATCTCACATCTTCCTGGTACAGCCTTTAAAGAATCCAATCCCTCTTTTATTACTTTTAGATGAACTCCTTCTTTTAATATTGATCCTATACAGCCTAAAGCATTCTGAATATTATATTTTCCTGGTATATTAATATTAAATATTTCCTTTTCCCCATTATACTCTAATTCAAAAGTAGAACCTCTAGAAGTTAAATTTATATTTTCAGCCTTTAAATCAGCATTTTTATCGATAGCATAAGTAAGCTTTTCCTGAGTTTTATCTGCTAAAGCCACACCATAATCATCATCTAAATTGATAATAGAACTTTTACTAACTGTAAAAAGCTTTGCCTTAGAATTAAAATAATTTTCTAAAGTTTTGTGGTAATCTAAATGGTCTTGAGTTAAATTAGTGAATATTCCTGAGTTAAATTCTATCCCATAAACTCTGTCTAAATCTAATGAATGAGAAGAAACCTCCATAACACAATAATCTACCCCTGCTTCTGTCATATCATTAAAAAGTTTAAATAACTCCAAAGATTCTGGAGTAGTTCTTTCAGCTTTTAGCTTCTTATCACCTATGTAATTTGCAATAGTTCCAATTAATCCAACCTTGAAGCCTGCTTTTTCTAAAATAGCCTTAAGCATAAAAACAGAAGTAGTTTTTCCGTTAGTTCCAGTAACACCGATGATTTTCAATCTTCTTTCTGGGTTATTATAATAAACTGCACTAACCTTAGCTAAAGCTTTTCTAGTGTTTTTAACTTTAATTATAGTTACATCCTTATAGGCAGTAATATCTTTTTCACAGATTATAACATTTGCTCCAGAGTTTACTGCTTTTTCTGCAAAATTATGGCCGTCAACAGTGAAACCAGGTATACAAACAAAAACATCAGAAGAATTAACTTTTCTTGAATCATACTGAATTCCATTGATATCTACATCTATATCGCCATTTAAAACTTCATAATCTAAATCCTTTATTAATTCCTTTAAATTCATAAAATCACTCCTCTTTAAATAAGCACAATACGAAAACGTATTGTGCCTTTTACTAGTCTATTATATCCTCTAGTTTAAAGTTTATAGTACCTCCAATATTAATCTCTTTACCAGGATCAATACTTTGCTCTACAACTAAACCTTTACCTTCAAAGGTACCTTTTATCCCCAATGAATTAAGTAATTCTGTTGCTTTTTCCTTTGATAATCCATCAAAATCAGGAACTACTACTACTTTATTATAGGTACTTGAATCACCGGTGTAAAGTATAACTTTATCCCCTTCCTTCATAGTATATCCTGGCTTTGGTGTTATATCACTTACAACATTTCCTTTATCCTCTATGTCATAAGTCAAATTATTTTTCTTTAAAATCTTTATAGCCTCTTCCTTTTCAAGTCCCCTTATCTCCGGTACAATTACATTATTCTTGAGGCTTTGCTCAACTTCCTCATCTGAAGCATCAGATTTTATATCTAAATAATTAAATATATCATTAAAAAGCTTTTGAGCTACTGGTGCCGCAATTTGTCCAGCATAATAATTTGAAGGGTCTGGTTCTAAAATTTGAATCATCACTGTAACTTTAGGATTATCAGCTGGAGCCATCCCTGCAAAAGAAGCAAGATATTTTCCAGTGGCATATCCTCCACCTGGTTGTGGTATCTGAGCTGTACCAGTTTTTCCTCCAATATGTTGACCTGCAATATAAGATTTCTTTGCACCACCCTCTGAAACAACCTGTTCTAAATATCCTCTAAGTTCTTGGGTTTTTTCTTTACTAAAAACTCTTTTATTAACTCCACTATCAAAAGTTTTCACGACTTGAGGATTATCTTGACCTGGAGTCTTTATTTCTTTTAAAACATGTGGCGTTATAAAAGTTCCACCGTTAGCGACAGAATTAAAGGCTGCCATATATTGAATCATTGAAGCAGTATTCGCTTGACCAAAAGATATCGTTGCCACATCAACAGTTGTCATTTTGTTTGCAGGTCTAACTATTCCTGCTGATTCCCCTGGAAGGTCTATTCCTGTCTTGTTTCCGAAATTCGCTTGTTTGATATATTTATATAATTTTTCTGGACCAAGTTCTGCACCTATTTTTGAGAATCCAGTATTACAAGAATCCTTCAGTATATCCACAAAAGTTTCACTTCCATGCCCAGTTCTTTTCCAACAGTGAATTATTCTGCCACCTACCTCAAAACTACCACTACAATTAGCAATAAATTGATCCCCTGAAGAAATAAGATTTTCCTCAAGTGCTCCCATAGCAGTTATAACCTTAAAAATAGACCCAGGCTCATAAGCATCACTAACAGCCCTATTTCTCCAAGATTTTTGGAGTTCTTCAAAGCTCATTCCTTCTATCCATGGTGAATTTGGGTCATAGCATGGAGTGTTGGCCATAGCTAAGATTTCTCCATTATTAGGATCCATGACAATGATACTTACAGCTTTTGCACTATTATCATTTTGAGCTTCCTTTGCGTATTTCTCTGCAAAAGCTTGGATCTTTGAATCAATAGTTAAAACAACATCATTACCTTCAACTGGTGCTACATATTTTGAAATATTATATGGAACCTCTTTTTTTAGCAAATCTTTTTCTTCTAAAATTATTCCTGGTTCACCAGCTAAATACTTATTATAATAAAGCTCAACCCCTGTAAGACCTACGCCATCAGAATTTGTATGACCGATAACTTGTGACGCAAATACTCCGTTAGTATAATACCTTTTAGTATCTGGTGATACTAAAATTCCACTAGCAGCATATCTCTGTATCACTTCTTTTACCGAATCAGCAACACTAGGCTCTATTCTTCTTTTTAGTATTGCGTAACCTATATTCTTTCCATCCGGACCTTTCTGTGTCATTGTTTTAAGCACAGATTCTTTTGAAATTGATAAAACCTTGCCAAGATCATCAGCAAGAACCTCAAGAGTATACTTTTCCTCCCTTAGGTCAGCACGAATAGCATTTAAATCTAAATCTACTCTATATACATTTCCACTAACCGCAAGTTCATTGCCATTTCGATCGAGAATTGTCCCTCTTTTGGCATCTATTTTTACTCTACTCGTCCATTGCTTTGTCGCAAGGTTTTTATAGTATTCACCATTTATTATCATTACCCTAATCATATAGTATATTAACACTATTGCAAGTACTGAAAAAATACCAAGTATTATAATCATCCTCCGTTTTAATATGTATTTATCCGTAAATACTTTTTTGGACAAATTATAATCCTCCCTAATAGAATTAATCTAATAGGCTGCTAATAAAACTCTTTCCTTCTTCGTTTGCTTTATCTAAATCTGGTTCAAAATAACTTTTACTAAAATCGACTTTTATATAACTTTTTTCATTAGGCTTAATCATATTAAGAGTGTTAACAGCTTTATCTCTAACTAACTGTTCATCATTAAATTTTACAAGCTGTATTCTAAGATTTTCATTATTCTTTTTCATCTCTAAAAGAGCATTATAACTCTCATTGTAGCTTTGTTGTAGTTGATACACTCTTGAGTAACCGAAAACTACAGAAAAGCCCATAATAAATGTAAATAAAATGGTCAATAGTACCGTTGCTCTTTCTTTTAATCTCAGTTCCTTTTCCAGTTTTCTTTTTAATAGTTCTTCTTTATTGTCCTTTTCTTCTTTAACGGGCTTTTTGATTATTATTTCCTCTTCCGTTCTCTGAGGATTTAACGCTGTATTACCTTTAATTAATGTTTCCCTCTCCGTTACTAACAATCTTATTCACCTCCACCATTATATATTACACTTCTTATTTAAGATGATTACATAATTTTTTCTGCTACTCTTAACTTTGCACTTCTACTTCTTGGATTATATTCTAATTCTTCTGCACTTGCTTCAATTGGTTTTCTAGATATTATCTTCACCTTAGGCTTCCTATTGCAAATACATATTGGAAACTCCTTAGGGCAAGTGCATGGATTTGCTTGTTCTTTATAAATATTTTTTACTATCCTATCTTCTAAAGAGTGGAAAGTTATTATGCATATCCTACCATCTAAGGCCAGCTTATCTATTCCATCATTAATAGCTTTATCTAATATTTCAAGTTCTTTATTAACTTCTATTCGAATAGCTTGGAAAGTTCTTTTAGCTGGATGTGGTCCTTCTCTTCTAGCCTTTGCAGGTATCGCATTCTTAATTATTTCAACTAATTGAAATGTAGTTTCTATAGTTTTTTCATTTCTATTTTTTACAATAAAGCTTGCTATTCTTTTAGCAAACTTTTCTTCTCCATAATCTCTGATTATCTTAAATAGCTGTTCCTCACTATATGTATTAACTATGTCATAAGCAGAAAAATCTCTTTCTTGGTTCATTCTCATATCTAAAGGAGCATCCTTCATATAACTAAATCCTCTTTCAGCAACATCAAGTTGATGAGAAGATACCCCTAAATCCATAAGAATTCCATCTACTTTATCTATGTTAAGGTTTTCTAATATTTCTCCAATGTTATGAAAATTATCATGAACATAAGTTACATTATTATAGTCCTTTAATTTTTCTTTAGCAGCATTTATAGCATTAGTATCTTGATCTATACCTATAAGTCTACCTTCTGAAGTCAGCTGTTTTACAATCTCAAAGGAATGTCCTGCACCGCCTAGGGTACAATCAACATAAATTCCATCAGGTTTTATAGAAAGACCTTCTATACATTCCTCTAATAAAACAGATACGTGTTTAAATTCCATCTTTAGTCTCCATTCTTTCCTATGCAAAATATTGCACTTAGTTTCTTATTCTATAATATAGTTAAAACTCCTTCTTATCAATGCTAACTTTATAAGTTTTTTTATATTTTTTTAAATTTGCCCTAACTTTTTATTCAATTTTCTTATTTTCCCTTTATTTCTGATATAATTCTTCGCAAATTGTCCTCTTACGACTAAAGCAAAACAATAATTTTGTTAGTTTTTATGTTTTTATGGAAATGATTCCAATGTATTATTTATGAAAATATGCCATATAGAGTTCTATAATACTTCTACATTAAACCTATACACAGTTTATAAATCAATATAAATTTCTAATAATGTTTCTACGTCAAATACATATACCATTTATGCAATCTATGTAAATTCTTAATCTCAATATATATTTTCCCATTGATTTTACTAAAATCAATCGCTGAAATTTTGATAAATAAGTTAAAAATTAGTGGTTAGTATATATAATAGCTATTTTTATTTGAAAAAATTAAACATGTAATATATAATTATACTTTGGATAACAAAAGTATTTTGTGAAGGGATGTCAAAGATGAAATTAGGAATTGTAGGACTGCCAAACGTAGGAAAAAGTACACTTTTTAATGCTATAACTAAAGCGGGCGCTGAATCAGCAAATTATCCTTTCTGTACCATCGAACCAAATGTAGGTGTGGTAAATGTTCCAGATAAAAGATTGGATGTTTTAGAAAAAATATATAACACTAAAAGAAAAGTATATGCAAACGTAGAATTTTATGATATTGCAGGTCTAGTTAAAGGTGCCTCCAAGGGTGAAGGATTAGGAAATAAATTCTTATCTCACATAAGAGAATCCGCAGCTATCTGCCATGTGGTTCGTTGTTTTGAAGATGAAAATGTTGTTCATGTAGAGGGTACTGTCGACCCAGTTCGTGATATTGAAATAATCACTCTAGAACTTATTTTCGCAGATATCGAAGTTCTAGAAAGAAGAATGGAAAAATCAATAAAACTTGTACGTTCTGGAGATAAAAAAGCTAAAGGTGAATATGAGCTTATGGAAAGATTAAAAGTCCATCTCGAAGCAAACAAACCAGCTCGTACTCTTGAAGTAGCTGAAGAAGAAGAAGAGTTTGTAAAATCATTATTTTTAATCACTTCAAAACCAGTTTTATATGCTGCAAATATTTCTGAAGATGATTTATTAAACGGTGATGATGATAATGACTATGTTAAAAGAGTTCGAGAATATGCTGCAGCAGAAAATTCTGAAGTTATGGTTGTATGCGCTAACCTTGAAGAACAACTTTCTGGCCTTAGTGAAGAAGAACAACTTGAAATGCTTGGAGAATATGGACTTACCGAATCTGGACTTGATAAACTGATTAGAACAAGCTATAAGCTTTTAGGATTAATGAGCTATTTAACCGCTGGTGTTCAAGAAGTTAGAGCTTGGACTATTCAACAAGGTACAAAAGCTCCAGCAGCAGCTGGAAAAATCCATTCTGATATTGAAAGAGGATTTATAAGAGCTGAAATAGTTTCATATGATAAACTAGTAGAATGTGGTTCTGAAGCAATTGCTAAAGAAAAAGGACACTACAGACTTGAAGGAAAAGAATATGTGATGCAAGATGGCGATGTAGTAAACTTCAGATTCAATGTATAAATATAAAAATTGTAGATAGATAATCTATCTACAATTTTTTACCGCATAAATACATCAAGTTGATCCTTAAGTTTCTTTATTACTCCTTGATAATCTAAATTATCGTTACAGAGCATTACCTCAATAGCGTCTCTTATATCCTTCATAACAAAAATTTTAAAGTCTCCTCTTAAAATACAATCTTCAACCTCTTTGTTTAATATTACAGAATCCTTATTTATATATGGTATAAGTACACCTTTATTATAAACATTATCAATCAACTTACAAACCTTGTAGAAGCCTTCTATTTTCTCATTTACACCACCAATAGGCTGTATATTTCCAAACTGGTCAAGAGATCCTGTGACTGCAATATTCTGTTTTACAGGAATCTTACTTAAAGCTGAAATCATAGATATAAATTCTGCCACTGAAGCACTATCTCCTTCAAGCCTTCCATAAAGTTGTTCAAATGAAAGATAAAAATTTACTGGAAGTGTATAATATATTTCTAATAAGTTATACAAACATCCCTTTAAAATGCTTACAGATTTTCTGTGTATTCCCCCACTTAAATTATTTTCTTTTTGAATATCTACAATCGTACCTTCACCTCTAAAACAAGAACAAGTAATTTTTATTGGTTTTCCAAAGCTAAAATATCCACTATTTATAACAGACAACCCATTTATTTGTCCTACCCTACATCCATTAGTCTCTATGAGAATTCGGTGGTTTTTATATTCTTGTAAATATTCTTTTTCTAATAAATCTTCATTATATGCAGCATCTAAAATATCTTTTTGAGATATTTTACTCCTATTTTCTTTTTGTGCATTAAAATTAGCTATAGATAATATTCTATCAACCTCATCATAATCAAAAAGGAGCTTTCTTCTATCTTCACACTTTCTTGCTAAATATTTAGCAAGTTCTTTTAATGCTTTATTATCTTGCAATTTTATATTGTTTTCTTCTTCAAATTTATTAGTAACACTGATGAAACAATCTAAAACTTCTTTATCAAGCTCTACATATGGATTACATTCTGTCTTTATTTTAAACAAATGTTTAAAATCCTCATCATAATTAAAAAGAACATCATAAGTATAATAGTCTCCAATCAAAAGAACCTTTACATTCACTGGGATAGGCTCAACCTCTGGAGAATTTAAATAAAAAAGTTCTAGACTTGATCTATTAATTGATATATCTGCTTTTCCATTTAAAAGTATATTTTTAAACTTGTGATATGAATTAGGATATTTAAGAAGATTTGAAGTTCTGATAATAATACATCCTTCATTAGCTTTTAGGATATCCCCTGCCTTTATCATCGATATATCTGTAACATAGTTACCATTTTGATTTTCATATTCAATAGTCCCTACTAAATTACTAATTGATGCATCTTCAACATAAATAACTGGTGGTTCTTCATTGTTACTATTATCGACTAAGACATTTATCATATATCTATAAATAACTTCAGAAATCTTCTCTTCATCATCATCATAACTTAAAGTATAATTTTCAATTAATTCTTTAATAGCATTTTCATAAATAAACTCAAGATATTGAAACCCTTGCTCTTCATCAGAAAATAATTCTGTATATTCGTCTCTTTCCTTCTTTAATTCTGTATCATAATACTCTTTCATGATGACTTTTATTTTTTCTATCTCACCATTTTCAAGCTGAGAAATTTTTATAAGAATTTCTTTAGCCTCACTTTTCAATTTATCCATCTTTTTTGTTAGTCCTGTTCTTCTTCCTACTGGTAATTCTTCAAATTCCTTTTCTGTAATTTGTTTTCCCTCAAGCATAGGCATAAATGAAAAACCATACTGGGTTATTTTAAGATCAAAACCTTCCTTTTCTGAATGAGAAACTAAATCAGCTAATAATAAATTTTTATTTTCCTGAAGTTCTTGTAGGATTTTCTCTTTTTTCTCATCAGTTGTATTATTATAAAAATCTATAGTCACTTCATGAATCGTCTTCTGTAATTTTTCAACTGTAGCCTTTAAGAGGTTACCATTTCCACTCTTTAAGAACATATACTTTGGCTTTCTTTCATCTAAATAAGTAACGTAGCAAATATCCTTCGGACTTTCTTTCCCCTTATAAAATTCACTTATCCGATTTGTAAGATACTGAATTTTATTATTAGTGAACTCATCAATTAGGTATACATTATATCCAGTCTTATTAATATTAAGTGCCATTTTTATGTCTTTTATTGATTTAATATACTCAGGATTACAATTATTATTACCAACATCCTTTGTATCAAAAGTAAAATCATAAATAACTTCCTTGCTATCAAGTTGTCGTATCATATTTGTCCCCCCTTCCCTATTTAATATATAAATATTCAAATTTAAGTAACAAATGTATAAAAAATAAAAGCAGTAAGAAGTTTTTATACTTTCTTACCACTTTTTCTTTTAATAATCGCTCTCTTTATTGTTATCTCCAGTTACTATAGCTATAGATGCGGAAGCTCCTATCCTTGATGCTCCTGCCTCTATAACATTCTTAGCATCCTCATATGTTCTAACTCCACCTGAGGCTTTTACACCGATATTAGGACCAACAGTTTTTCTCATTAGTGCAATATCTTCTTTGGTTGCACCACCTTTAGAAAATCCTGTTGATGTCTTAACATAATCAGTACCTGCTTCAACTGCTAATTTACAAATGATCTCTTTCTCTTCGTCAGTTAGTAAACAAGTTTCAATAATTACCTTTGATAAAGCTTTACCTTTAGCTTCTTTTGTAACAGCTTCAATATCAGCCTTTACGCCTTCATAATCTTTATCTTTTAATTTTCCTATATTAATTACCATATCCACTTCGTGAGCACCCTTTAGAATAGCATCCCTAGTTTCAAAAGCTTTTACTTCCTTTGTATTCGCACCTAGAGGGAAACCTATTACTGTACAAACCTTTACAGAACTTCCTTTAAGTTCTTCTGCTGCTAAGGCTACAAAAGTTGGATTAACACAAACTGATGCAAAATTATATTCCTTTGCTTCTCTGCAAAGAGTAATAACTTCTTCCTTTGTTGCCTCTGGCTTTAATAATGTATGGTCTATAATTTCTGCTATTTTTTGATTTTTCATCATTTTTCCTCCTGTCTTTAGCTATATGTATTTTATCCTAATAACTAGTGTAATACAAGTTTTTTAGCCACATATCCAAATAAAATTATAGTTTTGATTTTTAAATGTATGTGATATAATGATTTCGTATTATGTGTAATCATATTATGTATCAAATGTGTAAAGGAGTTATATCTATGGGTTTCATGCAAAAAATAACCGAATACTCTCAAAATTCTTACTTGAAAAAATATGGTGATAGGTTAACCCAAGCTCAAGGGAAGGTTTTATCAATTAAGGTTGAAACGAAAACTGTCCTTTGGATTTTTCATAAAATAAAAGCAACTGTCGTGATAAAACCTGATTATTCTAAAAATATAGTGACTGGTGTTTATACAAAGCAAAAGTGGTTTAAAAAACCTGAATTTATGAATGTTCAAAATGGCCATTCTGTAATATTACAAGGTCTAAAGGGTGATGGCAAAAATAAAAAGAATAAAAATGAAGGTACCTTCAAAGAAACTATTTCTATCATCAATATAAGGAATTTCACAACTAGAAAAGATCTTGTTCCTAACGATGCACCTTTCGAAATGCCTAAGATGCAACAAAAAGTAAGACATAAATAAAAGAGCTGCCGCACTAAGTGATTAGTGCGTGGCTCATTTTTTTATTCCAAGAATTAAAAAGACTGAGGACTAGAGTTTTTGCCCACTAGCACCACAGCCCATTTATAATTATCAACACCAGAAACTAATTTAACATGAAACTTAAATAATTCAAATTACATTCTTTAATAAGTCCTCTACTTTAAAGTAGCGTTTATTATCTCAATAACTTCTTCTAGTTTATCATTTATGAAAAAATGACCACCATTAAAGGTATATATCTTACATTGATCTGCTGCATGGTTCTTCCATGCTAAAATTCCTTCTTCATCGATATCATCTTTATCTCCATTGAGTACTGAGATATTACACTTAATTTTACTCATAACTTCTAATTTGTAAGCCTCTACAAGTTTAAAATCATTACGTAAGATTGGTAAAATAAAGTCCATCAATTCTTTGCTTTCTGTAACCTCTTTTGGAGTTCCCCCAAGTTCAATGATTCTACTAATAAACTGCTCATTAGGCAACATATGTATATTCCCTTCTTTTCTTTTAGCACTAGGAGCTTGTCTCCCCGAGAAAAACATATGTATCGGCAATTTATTTCCTTCTACGTTAATCCTATTATACAATTCATAGGCTAACATACTTCCCATACTATGTCCATAAACAGCATATTTATTATCCTTAATCTTATCTTTAATTTGATCATATATATCATCTATTGCTTCACTTACATCCTTATAAAATCCTTCATCGTATCTTTTCCCTCTGCCTTTTAGTTCTATAGGACAGAGTTCTATTTGCGGATCTAGTAGTCCTTTCCACTTATAAAATCCTATATCTGACCCACCTGCATATGGAATGCAAAACAATATTATTTTCTTCTGCATTAGTTTTCTCCTCATAATATTAAAGTTTAATCTTTAGTTTATTATATCATTTTTTTATATCTTATAAAGTATCTTTTCCTCTTTTGCCTTTATTTAAGATTATTTTCATTTTAAAACATCTGACTTGCAAGCTTTTAACAACTCAATGAATATACTTTTTTATTTATTATGTTTTCTTATAAACATATATACACTACTTATAAATGCTATTACTCCAGAAAAAAAGCCAATAATTGCCCATTGAGATAAATTTAAAGAAGAAGTATGGAAAATATTACTTAACATAGGTACATAAATAATTGATATAAGTAGTACTACAGAAATCAAAACTGAGGCTACTAAATAAAGATTATCTAAAATATTAATCTCAAATAATGAATTATTCTCACTTTTGCATTCAAAAACATGGATAAGCTGAGACATTATAAGAGTTCCTAGTGCTAAAGTTCTGCATGTTTTCAAATCGTATCCTTTATACATACCAACAATGAACGCTAATATTGTACATATTCCAATTAAGGTTCCTCTTATCATTATTTTTTCTTTTAATCCATTGGCAAATATACTTTCATTTTTTTGCCTTGGTTTTTGTAACATAGCTTCCTTATCTGAAGGATCCATTCCTAACGCAATAGCAGGAAGTCCATCAGTTGCCAAGTTAACTAATAAGATTTGGATAGGTAACAGTGGTGTCTCTAACCCATATACTGATGCTAAAAACATAGTAAGTACTTCGCCTAAATTACAAGATAAAAGATATCTTATAAACTTTCTTATATTAGAATATATTACCCTACCTTCTTCAACGGCAGATACTATTGTTGAAAAGTTATCATCTAGTAATATCATAGCCGCTGCTTCTTTTGTGACATCTGTTCCTGATATTCCCATGGAAATACCTATGTCTGATTCTTTTATTGCAGGTGCATCATTAACACCATCTCCAGTCATAGCAACAATATTTCCTTTTTTCTTAAAGCTCTTTACTATTCTGTATTTATGATGTGGACTTACCCTAGCAAAAATTTTTATTTTATCAGAAATCTTCATAAAATCTTCATCACTGATTTTATCTAATTCATCTCCAGTAATGACCTCATCTTTATCTTTGCATATAAGCAGCTCTTTTCCTATAGCATAAGCAGTATTTTTGTGATCTCCAGTAATCATAATAGGTTTTATACCTGCTCTTATACATTTTCTCACTGCTTCCTTTGCTTCTTTTCTTGGAGGGTCGATTATTCCTGTAATAGCAACAAAAACTAAGTCCTGCTCCATATTTTCTCTATTAACCTGCTTGCCAACTTTATACGCCCCTGCCAAACATCTTAATGCATTATCAGATAAAGCTTCTACAGCATCTTTAATTCCTCTTATATGTACATCAGTTATTGGCTTCACTTGCCCATCTATCATAATATACTTACATCTTGGCAGAACCCTCTCCGGAGCTCCCTTGACATAGCTAATATTTCCTTCTACATTTTTAAATAGTACAGACATCATTTTCCTATTAGAATCAAAAGGGATTTCAAAATACTTCTTGTAACCATTTAAGAAACCTCTCAAAGATTCTTTTTTCTGAAAGAATCCTTTAATTAGTGCAGTTTCCGTTGGATCACCAATTACAACTCTTTGCATATTCCCTTCATCAAAATTGTAATCACAGTCACAACATAAAGCAAAGATCTCCTTTAACCTTTCATGGGTTTGTACTGATACATCATCTATATCTTTAATTTTTCCATCTACATAGACTTTTTTAAGGGTCATTAGATTCTGTGTTAAAGTTCCAGTTTTATCAGTACATATAATAGAAGTACAACCCAAGGTTTCTACTGCTGGCAACTTTCTAATCAACGCATTTTTCTTAAGCATTCTTGATACCCCTAAGGCTAAAGCTACTGTTACTATTGCAGGAAGCCCCTCAGGAATAGCTGCTACAGCTAAAGAAACTCCTAGTAAAAACATATCATAAATATTTTTCCCCTTTAATATTCCCATTACAGTAACAACAATACAAATTAAAAGACATAATATAACCAATATTTTTCCTAGGTCTTCAAGTCGCTCTTTAAGAGGAGATTTCTCTTCTTGAATATTTTGAAGCATATGAGCAATCTTCCCCATTTCAGTGTTCATCCCCGTAGCTGTTATTACAGCTTCACCTTTACCTATAAGAACTGTAGTTGCCATATAAACCTTATTATTGTTACCAAGATTCTTTATAACACCAACGGATTCCCCTGTAAGCAATGCCTCATCGATGATAAGATTATTATTCTCCACTAAAGTGCAATCTGCTGGAATTCTATCTCCGCTTTCAATTATTATTAAGTCTCCAGGTACTAATAGTTCTGCATTTATAATTTGTAATTTTTCATCCCTTATAACCTTTGCTGTTGGTGCTGCCATTTGCTTCAGTGCTTCTAGAGATTTCTCTGTTCTAAATTCTTGGATAAAGCCCATTATAGCATTCATGATTACAATGAGTATTATCGTTATTGCATCGGCCCTATCTCCCATTATAGAAGAAATAATCGTAGCTCCTATTAAAACCCACACCATAAGATCATTGAACTGTCTAATAAATATTAAAATCGGTGATATGGATTTTTTATTTTCTATCTGGTTTTTTCCATACTTTTTAATCCTTTGCTCAGCTTCTTCACTGTTTAAACCATATTGTTTTATTCTATTATCATGGATCATTTTTTTCCCCCTTTGTTATAATAAATTAATACATTTATATGTTTATCAACCTACTTTTATGTAAGTATTAGGTTTCATTCTTCATAAATACTGAACAAAGTGTTTACAAACAATGTCTTTGACTATAAAATATAAAAGGATACTTATAGTTAACATAAAAATACATAGAATAAGTTTATCCGACACTTAGGAGGGAAAATGATGAAGGAAATAATTTACGTTAGCGGTCATAAAAATCCTGATTCCGACTCTATATGTGCAGCACTATCCTACGCTGAACTTAAAAATAGACAAGGAACTGGTAACGAATATGTTCCAATTAGACTAGGAGATATTAGTAGAGAAACTCAATTTATATTAGATCATTTTAATGTGGAGGCTCCAAAACTTATAAAAACTGTAAGACCTCAATTAAGTGATTTAGAAATTGATAAAGTTGCTTCAATTTCACCAGAAATCTCTGTTAAAATGGCATGGAGCAAAATGAAGGAATATGATGTTAAAAGTTTGCCTGTTACTGATGCTTCTGGCAAGTTATTAGGTCTTGCATCTGCTTCTAATTTAGTTTCAAATCATATGGATGAATGGGATAATAATATTCTTGCAAAGAGTAAAACAAAAATTAACAATATATTAGACACTCTTTCAGCTAAAATTATCTATTTACATAACGAAGATGCAGTTTACCCTGGAAAGCTTATGGTAGCTGCAATGCAGCCAGAATCAGCACAAGAACATATATCAGAAGGTGATATAGTAATTTGTGGAGATAGACGTGATGCTCAACTTACTATAATAGAAAATAAATGCTCACTTATGGTTATAACAGGAAATCATTCTGTAGAAGACGACGTTATAACTAAAGCAAAAGAACTTGGTACTAGTATTATTGTAACGCCTTATGATACATTCACAGCTTCAAGATTGATAATACAAAGTATTCCTATTAACTATATAATGGCTAAAGATAATATAGTTTCTTTTAGAAACGATAGCTTTATTGAGGACATCAAAGATACCATGTTAGAAACTAGATACAGAAGCTATCCTGTAGTTGGTGAATTTGATAAAGTAATTGGTACAGTATCAAGATATCATTTAATTTCACAAAAAAAGAAAAAGGTTA
Source organism: Clostridium cellulovorans 743B (assembly GCF_000145275.1). Taxonomy (NCBI): domain Bacteria; kingdom Bacillati; phylum Bacillota; class Clostridia; order Eubacteriales; family Clostridiaceae; genus Clostridium; species Clostridium cellulovorans. The sequence continues at coordinate 2,111,513 of NC_014393.1, read as the reverse complement.
TATTAGTTGACCATAATGAAAGAACTCAAGCTGTAGATGGTATAGAAGATGCAGAAATCGTTGAAATAGTAGACCATCATAGAGTAGCTAATATAGAAACAAGAAACCCTATATATTATAGATGTGAACCAGTTGGTAGTACGAGCACTATTGTTGCTAATTTATATTTTGCAAATAACATTGAAATACCAAAATGGGTAGCTGGTTTATTATTAGGTGCAATTATTTCTGATACTCTACTCTTAAAATCACCTACAACTACAGACATAGATAAACAAGTATTAAGCAGATTAGCAGAAATTGCTGATGTAGATGTTGAACATTTTGCTAAAGAAATGTTTAAAGCTGGAACTTCTCTTCAAGGTAAAACTTTAGACGAGATCTTCTATCAAGACTTCAAATCCTTCGTTATAAATGGACGTAAGGTTGGAGTAGGTCAAGTTAATACAATGGATATAGAAGGCTTTGAGCCAATGAAAAAAGATATGCTTGATTTAATGAATAAAACTGCTGATAATGAGAACTATAGTGCAATATTATTATTACTTACAGATATTTATGAAGAAAGTTCTTTAGTTCTTGCTACTGGTATAGAAAAAGATGTTGCTGCTGGTTCATTAGGCGTGACTCTTTCAAACAATGCAGGATATGCCCCTGGAGTAGTTTCTAGAAAAAAACAAGTTATTCCACCATTAACTTCTGCATTAGAATCTTTAAAATAAAAATAAAAGAAATCCTTTTTAAGGATTTCTTTTATTTTTATTTTAATCTAAAAGTTCTTTTAAAAGAATAGTCTTAATCAATATCATTGGCGAAGTCTTTTTTATAAAAGATTGTTCCTTTGGATTTAGATGCATTGGATATAGGTTAAAGGGATTAAATGAATAATGCCCAGGAAAAGTGAAAGGATTATTATTTTTCATATATAAACTCCTTGATTAAGTATTACAAGATTTCCATACTTAAACTTTGACTCATACTTATAAAATTTGTGAAAATTTATTTTTTAATAAGTCAAGATTAGAGTTAGAAAATCTATAGTCTATTCTAGTATATGAGAGATAACTATAAAATTACATAAAAAAAGTAGGAGAAATCTCCTACTTTTTATGTTCAAACCTTACGCTACTATCTACCTCTTATGTTGTTAACAATACCCCACATTTGGTCTCCTGTGGATAACACTTTAGAACTTAATTCAAAAGCTCTTTGTGTTACAATCATGTCTGTCATTTCTTTTGACATATCAACATTAGAATTTTCTAAATATCCTTGAAGGATATCTGTATTATTTTCTCTATAAACTTGCACTCCATCTTTTGGAACATATAAACTATCTGCAATTGACGAAAAAGAATCATTTCCTATAGCATTAAAAATTGGTATTCTACCAACAGTTCTAGCAGCTTCCCCTTCTTTTACTGTAATAGTTCCGTCTGGATTGACAGCAAAATTATTCGGATTAAATTTTACAGGTTGTCCATTAAATTCTATACTCAAATAATTTCCTTTATCATCACAAAGATCTCCGTTGGAATCTATTTTAAAGCTACCATTTCTTGTGTAAGCTTCTGTCCCATCCGCAGTAGTAATTTTAAAGAATCCTGGACCATCTAAAGCGAATTCAGTACTTACCTTGGTTTCTAAAAGAGAACCTTGTACATCATTTCTAATAGTACTTGCAAGCCTAGTACCTGTTCCTATAAGTAACTCTGTATCCTTACCTGAGTTAGGAGTACCTAATCTGTTATATGAATCATAAACCAAATCAGAGAAGTTACTTTGAAGCGCCCTATAGCCTGTTGTATTTACATTAGCTATATTATTTGAAATCGTATCTAATTTATTTTGTTGTGCGTTCATTGAACTTTTTGAATTCCAAAATAGACTTAACATTTTATCCTCCTAATGCTATCTTACAGATCCTAATTGATTCACTGATTTGCCAAGTGTCTCATCTAAAGTCTGAATAACTTTTTGATTTGTTTCAAATTCTCTATATACACTCATCATTTCTATCATACCATTTACAACATTAACATTTGACTTTTCTAAAGCCCTTTGTTTAACATTGAATTTTGTCGCTGCTGTAGGATTTCCACCTGAATATAGATTGTCTCCGTTTCTAACCAGTGTGTTTTTATCAGCAAAATCAACAACATCTAAATTATAAGCTACTTTGGTATTACCATTATCAACAGTAAGAACCCCATTATCCTTCACATCGATTTTACCGTTAGCAACATAAATTCTATTTCCGTTATTGCCCAGTAAATAATCTCCTTTGCTATTTACCATATACCCCTGAGGATCAACAGAAAAATTACCATCTCTTGTATAGAACTTATTTCCGTTCCTTTCAACAGTGAAAAAACCGTCTCCAAGTATAGCTAAATCCGTTTGTGAATCAGTACTCTCTAAAGTTCCTTGATTATAATCTGTATATGTTTCATCAAGTTCAACACCTAGAGATAAACCTCCTAGCTCATTTCTCACATGAGCTTCACCATTTTTTTTGCCTCTATTTTCTAAAAGTACTTGGTCAAAACTTTTGAGAATAAGATCATCTGACTTGTAGCCAACTGTATTGGCATTAGCTAGATTATTTGAAATTGAATTCATTCTTGCTTCCTTAGATATCATCCCTGAAAGGGAAGTATATAAAGCTCTTATCATTTCTTTTCCTCCTCGTTCACATCAACCTTCATCTCTGAAGGATACTCCATCCCCATAGCCCTTGCTTTTATCTCTACTTGTGTATCAGAATCCAGATAATAACTTCTATCAGTACCAAGAAGCAAAGCACCTAACAAAAGACCAATTCCAATCCCCAGCATTATTTTTCTATCCATTAATACAGAAAGAACTTTTTTTACCGTAAATAAAAACCTTTTATTAATTGTACTTCACCCTTTCCAATATTAAGAGTCTTGGCAATTTCATCTATTGATTTACCTGCCTCAATCATATCTCTTACTTCTTGTATCTTTTGATCATTTGTACTGTCATTACTATTATCGTCCAACAACTCATCCTTCTTTACATCTTTGACAGTAAATTCGTCTACTTCCTCATCTTCATATTCTAACCCATCGCTATCCAAGGCCACTTCATCATCTATAACATGATCGATAGTTTTATGATTCTCTTCAATTTCTATTCCAAGTACATCCTTACTTTCAAAATCTAATTTTTCCTCTTTATCTTCATTTACTGAGGCTTCATTCCCTTTATTAGAAATTTCAAACTTCAATTTTTCAATTTCACTTTGCAGTTCAAGGACTGTCTCCGCAAATTCTTTTCGTAATTGTCCTATTTCTAACTTGTAATCAGGAAGATTCTCCTTTGTTTCATCAAAGGTGTCCTTAAAGCTTTGTTTATCTTTATTTATCATTTTAACATTAAAGATTATTAAAAAAGTGCCGATTAATAAAATAAATAGTGTATTCATTTTAACCTCTTATTTGTATTTTAACTTGCTCAAGTTCTTTCTTAAATGAGCAATGGCCCTTGTATGCAATTGGCAAACTCTAGATTCTGATACTTCTAATATTTTGCCTATTTCTTTTAAAGTTAATCCTTCATAATAATATAAATTTAAAACTAATTTATCTTTTTCATTTAGAAGTTCGATAGCTTTAGCTAAGTATTCCATCTTTTCCTTGTCCTCTAAATCTTTTTCTGGACTCGGACTTTTGTTATCCTTTATGGTGCCAATAAGCGGCATATCGTCATCTTCTGAATATATTAATTCTTCTAAAGATACTACTGAAAGATAATTTATATGGTTTTCAATTTCTATGACATCAGCAATATCAATAGCCATCTCACAAGCGATTTCATCCACTGTAGGTTCCCTAAGCAATGTATTTCTAAGAGAATCTATGGCACTGTTATATCTATTTAATTTATCCATAGCGCCTTTTGGTATTGGGCTATTTCTTCTTAGTTCATCTATCATAGCGCCTTTAATTCTTATTGAAGCATAAGATGAAAATTTCATTCCTTTACTTTCATCAAATTTATTTAATGCATCCATCAGTCCTAGAATTCCATTGCTTACTAGATCATCAAACTCAATATGCTTTGATTTCCCAATGATAACTCTAGAAGCTATATATTTTACTAATGGAATGTATTTAGTTATTATTTCCTCATTCATAGTAGTGCTGTTTGCAAGTGCCATATTATATTTCCCCCTTATAATCTTTTGCTAAGTTGTCTCATTATCGCAAAGCTAACTTTAATTATTTTATCCCTATCACGTTCATTTAAATTTTCAAAATTAATCCCATAGGTTACTCTATTACTCTCATCCTTATTTATACAAACGATTTTACTTAAAACAATTAATAATTGATCATTTAATGGTACTTCTAAAATTATATAATCATATAATTTCATTGGCTTATCAAATGTAACCTTAGCACCACACGCACTTAAATCAAGAACCTTAGCACTAGATACTTCATTTCCAGACCTATTAATGATGTCGTTAATGATTTTAGTATCACCTTTTTCCAATATCTTGCTAACTTCTTCTTTACTCACTTCATGGAATTTGGAATCCACTAAAAAATTTACCCTTACAAATCGTCGTCTTTGATATCGCTCAATAACTTTGGGTTTATCTACAACAATTAGATTAATATTATCTTTGATATATTCTCGAATTATTGTTTTAAAACTATTTACTCGTAAATTAGAGATATAGTTAATCTCAATTTCACTTCCGATAGGTGGAATAAAAAAATTTCCTTCCTTCATTAGCAATCCGATAGTAAGCTTCTCTTCATCAATAGACTGAATAACACTTTTAAACACCTGCTTATCATAAGTTACATTGATATGTGAGTTAACCTGTAGATCTAACCCCTTCATAAATAATCTCCTTAAGAAAAAATATTAAATATCTTTTTAAATAAATTCTTTGTCCCTAGGTCATTATTTTTTAAGTCCGAGTTCATTAACTTCCTCGAAATTTTAGCTATATCCTTCGCTGCGCTACAATTTGGGGAACCTAATACGAAGGGTTTTTGGTTTCTTACAGCTTCAACTAATCGCTTATCTTCACTTACATAGCCTAATAACTTAACTTTCATTTGTAAAAATTTTTCTACAGCTTGTTTAAATTTATTATAAGTCATCTCACCTTCTTTGTCATCTAAAATTCTGTTGACAATAATGTTTAATGAGTCCTTAATTTTAAAATGATTTACAGCTTTGACTAAACTATACGCATCCATAAGTGATGTCGGCTCAGGAGTCATAATAACGACAAGCTCGTCACAGCAAGCTATGAACCCTAATACGGTCCTATTAACCCCTGCTCCAGTATCCATCAAAATGAAGTCTAAATTCTCTAAATTTCCAAGTTTTTCTAAGAACCTATTCCTTTGAATAGATGTCAATTCTTTTATTTTGTTAATGCCAGTTCCACCAGATAATAGTTTTACTCCATATGGTCCTTCAATAATTACTTCCTCAATTTCCTTGTCAAGTAATATGATGTCATAAATATTATACTTAGGAGAATACCCCATTAGAAGATCATCATTTGCCATGCCAATATCTGCATCAAAAATAAGTACTCTCTTCCCCTGCTTTTGTAGTTCAATTCCTAAATTAACAACGAAATTGCTTTTGCCTACTCCACCTTTTCCAGAGGTAACAGTGATAATCTTAGGTTTATTCTCTTTAGTACTTTCTTTTTTTCTCCCTTGATTTGCTAGTTCTCTTAATCTTTGTGCTTGGTCTAACATATTTTTTCTTCTCCTAGAATAAGTTTAACTAGTTCGTCTTTATTTGGAACTCGTATATCTTCCGGTACACTTTGTCCTGTGGTTATAAATCCAAGAGGTTTTTGGGAATCTTGTAGAATATTTATTACTGAACCATATGTACTTGTTTCATCAAGCTTAGTAATTATTACTGCATTATAGTTTAAAGGTCTATACCCTTCAATAATTGCCTCAATATCTTTGTTTTTTGTAGTACTACTTAAAACTAAATATATATTATCTGTGGCAACTTTATGCAAATAGGCTCTAAGTTCTGAAATTTGCATAGCATTTTTACTACTTCTACCGGTTGTATCTATTAATATAATATCGCAGTAATCGAATTCTTTTATTGCTATTTCCATATCAGACATATTGAATATAACCTTAAACGGAATATTCATTATTTCTGAATATGTTTTTAATTGCTCTACAGCACCAATTCTATAGGTGTCTAATGTAATAAGTCCCACCTTTTTCTTTTCCATTAAAGAATATCTTCCAGCGAGTTTAGCAATAGTAGTAGTCTTACCTACTCCTGTTGGTCCTACTAGTATTACTACTTTATTAGGAGTTTTCTCAAATATTTCAATATTATTTTTAAGAACCCCCCTCAAGGCACTAACCCTCTCTTCACTAGGAACATCCTCGGAAATTTGTGAACTCAAAAATTCTATTACACGCTTATCTACATCATTATCTTCTAAAAGTTCTGTCACTTCATCACTTTTTTCCTTAGGCATTTCTGCGTTTTCTTTTGTAATCAATGAATTAATAAGATCTTTCATTTCTTTCATTTCATTGACAAGTTTACTGTCATCAGAAACCACCTCAGGATCTTTGATATCATGTTTATCTTTGCCAGTAATATTAGTATCCTTAATATTGCTACCAAAATTAGTTTTATTTCTATTATCAATAAACTTATTACTACTTTCATTATCTTCTTGAGTTTTTTGAATATTTTGTTGTATAGGTATTTCCCCTGAGAAAAGTGACTTTATTGCTTGTAAACTATCTGAAGAATCTTTATTCCTACTATCATCGACAGTAGCAGTAACTTCAAGAAGCTTTGATGAGAAGAAGCCTTTTATACCAGGCTTTCTAACTCTTCTTTGACTTAGTATAATGGCATCTTGACCAAGTTCATATCTAATTCGTGTCATTGCTTCATTCATGTTTTTAACAACATATTTTTTAATTCTCATTGACTAATACAACTCCCTCAGCCTTAATTTCCACGTTATTAGGAATTTCATTTAATGATAATACTAATACATTTGGGAAAACCATTTCTATTAATCTTCTAAAAGCTGGTCTTATCTTAGGTGAAACTAATACAGCTGGCTGATTTTCATAGAAATATACTGAGTCTAAAGTATCTCTTAAGGATGCAAGTATCCTTCCTGTTATATCTGGATTAATAGCAGGGAATGATCCTTGTATAGACTTTTGTATACTATTTGCTATTAAATTTTCAACCCCTGGTTCTAAAGTAACAACTGTAATAGAGTTATTAGCATCAATTAGTGGAGCACAAATTGTTCTCCCGAGCGACATTCTTACATACTCAGTTAAAATTTCTACATCCTTTGTATTTCTTGAATTATCCGCTAAGGTTTCAAGAATTGTTACCATATCTTTTATTGGAACCTTTTCTTGAAGTAAACTCTTAAGTACTTTTTGAATCTCACCTAATGTCATTAAATCTGGAACTAATTCTTCTACAACTGCTGAATATTTTTCTTTTAAAGAATCTATTAATTCTTTTACTTCTTGTCTTCCTAAAAGTTCATAAGCATGACCTTTGATAGTCTCTGTTAAATGTGTAACCATAACAGTTGTAGGATCAACAACTGTTAACCCTCTAATTTCTGCATCCTCTCTTTGGTCTTTATTTATCCAAACAGCAGGAAGACCGAAAGTCGGTTCCACCGTACTTATTCCTGGTATCTCTATATCAGGAGAAGTTGGATCCATACATAAAAGCATATTAGGGATTACCTCACCCCTTGCTATAATGGTTCCTCTTATCTTAACCATATATTCATTAGTTTGAAGTTGAAGATTATCTCTTATTCTAATAGGCTGCACAATTATTCCTAATTCTATTGCACACTGCCTTCTTACAGATGCTATTCTTTGAAGTAAATCTCCACCAGAACTTTCATCAGCTAAAGGGATTAATCCATAGCCGATTTCTATTTCCATTGGTTCCACATTTACTAAATTCATAACATTCTCTGGTTCTCTTTTTTCAGTTTCAATTATTTGATTCTGTTCATTTTCTATTTCTTTTATAATTTGAGTTTTTTCATCTTTATAAAGGAAATACGCAAGACCAAAACAAACTGCTGCTAAAGCTATAAATATAAACTTTGGCATACCTGGTATTAAAGCTAATACCATAAGAATTGCTCCAGCCATAGCCACTACCTTTGGGAATGTAGATAGTTGATTTATCAGCTGATTACCAAATGATGATTCATTATCACCTGAACGTGTTACCAAAATACCAGATGCTGTGGAAATAAGAAGTGCTGGAACTTGGCTAACCAAACCATCACCTATAGTTAGCTTTGTAAAGGTTGCAGCAGCTTCAGCAACTTCTAATTTCATCATAGTAACACCAATTATTATTCCGCCTAAAATATTTATTGCTGTTATAATAAGTCCTGCTATCGCATCACCCTTAACAAACTTCATAGCACCATCCATAGCCCCATAAAAGTCTGTTTCACTTTGAAGATTTTGCCTTCTTTTTCTTGCGGTGGCTTCATCTATCATACCTGAGTTAAGATCTGCATCTATACTCATTTGTTTACCAGGCATAGCATCAAGAGTAAATCTAGCAGAAACTTCTGCAACTCTACTAGCACCGGCTGTAATAACTAAGAATTGAACAATTACAATGATAAGAAATATAATTATACCTACAACATAATTACCACGTATTACTACCTCACCAAAGGTTTCTATTATATGCCCTGCATTTCCCGCTGTAAGTATTCCTCTTGTTGAGGAAACATTAAGTCCTATTCTGAACAATGTAGTTATCAATAATAGAGTAGGGAATACAGACACCTGTAATACATCCGTTGTGAACATTGTCATTAATAATATTAAAATAGAAAAAGTAATATTAAAGGCAATAAGTATATCAAGCATAAATGGTGGAAACGGAATTATTATCATTAATATAACTCCAACTATCATTAATGCAACTATTACGTCCTTATTTTTAGTTAGAGAAAAACCTCTAGAATTTGACTTTGTCTCCAAATCAATTCCCCCTACCTCTTCTTCATCTTAAGAACCATTGCTAATATCTCTGCAACTGCTTGATACATATCAATTGGTATCTCTTCATCAATATCGACTTCTTTATATATTAACCTTGCTAAAGGCTTATTTTCTATAATTGGGACTTTATTCTCCTTGGCTATTTCTTTGATTTTAAATGCAATATTATCAGTTCCTTTCGCAACTACCATAGGGGCTCCCGCTGATCCCTCTTCATATTTTAGTGCAACGGCAAAATGGGTTGGGTTAGTAACTACTACTGTAGCATTAGGAACAGCTGCCATCATTCTAGCCCTAGAGAGCTCTTTCATCTTTTGCTTTCTTTTTGCTTTTATTTCTGGATCTCCTTCCATCTGCTTATACTCTTCTTTTACCTCTTGCTTGGTCATTCTCATTTCTTTTAAGAATTTTTTCTTTTGATACATATAATCTGCAATACCAATAACAGATAAAATAAGAGCTATTTTCAATAAAATACTTGTTACTATTTTCTTGAGTTCATAAAGAATAGCACCTTCCTTGAGATTGATTAAAAGCATAATATCAACAATATCATCAGATACCAACTTATAGCCTACGTATCCTACAATAATTATTATTGTTACATTTTTTAACAAATCCACAACACTTCTCATAGAGAAAATTCTTTTAAACCCATCTACAGGATTTATTTTTTTTAAATCTGGCTTTAACGGCTCACTTGTATTCATAAAACCTGTTTGCGCCAAGCTAGCAGCAACACCAGTTACCATAACAATAAATGCTATTGGTAAAATCAAAATCGCTCCATCTATCATTGCGATTTTTAAGATTTCAATCAAACCATCCTCTGTTAAATTACCATTAGTTACACTAAAGAACTTCATTATAATATTACTCATTCTATCTATAAACATATTCCCTAACGCTGCGAGGCCAAATGCAGTAGCTAAAAATGTAATACCAAGACCCAAATCTTTACTCCTAGCTATCTGCCCCTTTTTCTTTGCATCAGCCAGCTTCTTACTAGTTGCTTCTTCGCTTTTTTCATCAGCAAAGACAACAAGTATAGATGTAATACTAAAAATTTTCTCTAATGCATGGGGAACTTCTTGAAATGAATTAGTTATAAGTCTTACGAAAAACGGAGCTGATACTGCAAGAATTCCAAATCCAATAAGAAGTTTAACTGGCATTCCAAGAATCATTATATTAAGCTGAGGCATAGTTCTAGATAAAACACCCATAAGTACGTCAGCAACTAATATAACAAGAATTATTGGCAATGCAATTTTTACACCAATAGCATAAAAATGCCCAAATAACTTAAGTATTTCTTGTAAAGTTCCTTGATCTAGAAAGAAAACTCCTATACTTACTTTGTCATATGTAGCAATAAAAGCTTTTATAACATAATGATGCCCATCTATAATAAAAAATATCATAATAGCTATTAAGTTAAAAAATCTTTCTAAATATGTAGCAGTAGAGTTTGCTGTTGGGTCAAATAAAGTTACCATTGAAAATCCAACTTGCATATCTATTATACTTCCTGCTATTCTAGCTGCTATAAAAAACAAATTTATAATAAAACCAACAGCAAGACCAGTAGAAAATTCATTTAAGCATTGAATAATCAATTTCGTAGGTTCAGTAAGTGCTGAAGCTCCAGAGTAATTAATCACTGGAAGAACCATATATGCTAATATCAATATTAAAACAGCTTTTAATATATTGGGTGTCCCGGTAGGTAAAATACCTGGTGCTGCAATAAACATTCCTGCCAATCTTAATGTTATCAGGATTAATGCTACAAAAAACGTAATATTTATCAACTTTCCTCACCTACATCGTAATATTAGCTATCATCTCAAAAACTCTTTGAGTAAAAGCAACTAAAGTATGTAGCATCCATCTTCCCGAAATTATTCCAACTAAAGCAATGCCGATAAGCTTTGGAACAAAAGTTAATGTTTGCTCTTGAATTTGAGTAGTGGCTTGAAAAATACTGATTATAAGGCCTACTAAAATCGCAGTTATTAATATAGGTGCTGACATTAAAAGCCCTGTGGTTATAGCATCTTTCATCACTGTTGCAAGCATGTTTTCACTCATGTTAATCCCCCTTTATCCGAAGCTTAAAACTAATGACTTCACAATTAGATTCCATCCATCAACCATAATGAATAATAAGATTTTAAACGGTATTGACACCATCATTGGAGAAATCATAAACATACCCATAGACATCAATACAGATGCAACGACAAAATCTATTATCAAAAATGGTATATATATAAAGAACCCTATAGTAAATGCTGTTTTAAGTTCACTTATTATAAAAGAAGGAATTACTACTTCCATTTTTAAATCTTCTGGCTTAGTCTCCTCAGCCACCCCTCTTATATCCCTAAATAATTTCAGATCCTTTTTCCTTGTTTGTTTCAGCATAAAGGTCTTCATTTCCGTTGTTCCAATATCTATTGCTTGCTGCTGAGATATTTGATTGTTCAGATACGGCTGCAACGCATTTGTATTCACTTTAGATATAGTAGGTGACATTACAAAGAATGTCAAAAATAAAGATAAGCCTATAAGCACTTGGCTTGGTGGTGTTTGCTGAGTTCCTATAGCATTTTTTAAAAATGATAAAACTATAGATATCCTGGTAAAACTAGTCATTGTCAATAAAATAGAAGGAAGTAAACTTAGCGCAGTTAATACAAGAAGCAATTTGATGTTATCAACGTACTCTTGTGGTGAAGATGATTTTCCATCTACAGTAAGATTTATATTCGGTATAGGCATCGTATTTGTAGTGGCTGCAGAAACATATTGACTTTTTACAACTAGTATCGCTAATAAAAATACTAGCACAATTATCAGTTTATTCTTTTTCATATTTATCTTCCTTCTTCTTATTAAGTTTTTTAATAACACTACTGTAATCAAAAGCATATTTACTAAATTGCTGCTTTTTTTGCAGTTCTATGTTATCTATTTCACCTTTTTCGAGCTTTAATAAAATATCAACGCTCTTTTGAGTGGATGATAGAACATAACCTTCTTCGCCAATTTTAGCGAGAAGGATAAAGTTTTCTTTTGATAACTGTGTTCTTTCAATTATCTTAATGTATTTTCCATCATTTAATGTTATATATTTGTTCCCACCTAACTTTAAAGCTAGATACATCAAAACAATAATGAATATCGTGGCAACTAAAAACTGAATTATAGTGGCTATCATATTATCTCCTATTGAATAATTATACTATCGAAGTACACATGGTTAATTTCACCCTTTTCTAGTAATGGGTTGACAGTATTAATTATTTGTATTTTCAATGTTTCAGTTCCTTCTTTTGTGAAGTCTGTGTTTGTCTTTGTTCTTATTAATGTAATAACAGCATCTCTTATAATAGTTTTCTTTGTTTCAAGCTCTTTCGCAAATTCTTCAGACTCTTCACCGCCATCATAACCTAAGCTGATTTTTGTTTGAATGTATGTTTTTGGTTCTGATAAGTTTAATTTAAACTCGTCTAATGAATATGTTACTTGATGTGCTAGTGGGTGAACTGTTTTTTGTGTTACCTTTTCTGCACTCTTAGTAAAGTAGAAATAAGCTGTTGCAAAAGCTGCTCCGACTAAAACTATTGCTAGTAATAATCCAATTAATATTTTAGAAAAACCACCTTTTTTAGCATTTTCATTTTTTTCGCTCATAATATCCCCCCGCTATTTGTTGTCACCTGGTACAACTATTAATATATTTACTCTTCTATTTTCTGCCCTATTAGCATCACTATCATTAGGTTTAATAGGATACCACTCACCATAAGCCTTAGTTACCATTCGATTTTGACTAATTCCTCTTGAAGCAAAATATTCTAAAACACTATTAGCTCTAGCATATGATAAATCTCTATTGTTTTTATAGACTCCTGAAATGGGAACATTATCAGTATGCCCTTCAATTTCGATGAGATTCCCTATACTCGCTATAATTTCTGAAATTTTATTTAAAGTAGTTGCAAAATCTGTCTTTATTTCTGCTTTTCCAGAATCAAAAAGAATTTTTTCATTAAGTTCAATATTGATTCCTCTTTCATCCTTTGTAAGTTTTACTTGCCCTTGCAAAGTATTTTTATCAATCAATTGTTGGATCTGAGAATATAAATCAACTGATTTCTCAGCATCCTTTTGTGGAGTTTCTTCTCCAACTATAGGAACTTCCCCTTCAGGATTCTTATCATTCAAAAGACTTTCTGCAGGATTCTTAGTGAACATATTGTTCAAGGCAACTGATATTTGCTCAAACTTTTGCGTGTCAACATTTGACATAGAATATAGCAATACGAAGAATGTTAGAAGTAACGTGACAGTATCTGCATATGTATTAATCCATGCAGTTCCACTAATGTCTGTTTTTTTTCTTTTTCTAGACATTTCCTAAAACCTCATCACCTTTAGTGGCTTTAAACATTTCTAATCTTTCTTTTGATGAAAGATATGCTATTAAAGTTTCTTCTACAACTCTCGTGTTAACGCCTGACTGAACAGATAAAATACCTTCTATCATCATTTCCTTTTGCAGAACTTCTTTTTGTGATTTAAGCTTAAGATTTGCTGAAGTCGGTAGATAAAGCATATTGGATAATATAGTTCCGTAAAAAGTTGTTATTAAAGCCACTGCCATACTAGATGCAATTGTAGTTGGATCATCTAAATATGCAAGCATATTTATTAGTCCTATAAGAGTACCAACCATGCCAAAGGCTGGAGCATAATCTCCAAGAGTCTTCATTAGGTTTATTCCTTCTGAATGTCTTTCTTCCATTTGGTCAATCTCTAACTCTAAAATTTCTTTAATAATAGCAGGCTCAACACCATCAATAACCATCTGTATTCCCTTTTTTAAGAAATTATCTTCAACATCTATAATACTTTCTTCTAAGGACAATAATCCTTCTCGTCTAGCTTTTCTTGATAGTAAAGTAAACAAATTTAAAAGCTGAATGTTGGATAATTTAACTTCTTTAAATGCCACCATAAAATACGATGGAATCTTTAAAATTGTTGCTAAAGGAAATGTGATTGCTGCGGAACAAATAGATCCAAAAACGACTATGATTATGGATGGGAAATCAAAAAAGTTACTAAGCTCACCTCCTAGGAAAATTGACCAAATTATCAATATCATACCTATTACAATAGTAATTGGAGTATAGAGGTTAGTTTTTTTCATTTTTTATCACACCCTTAAATCAAAATACGTCTTTTGTACTCATATACCTTCTCTAAAACTTCATCAACTGATTCCTTTACTAAATATTTTTTTCCATTAACAAGTGTTATAACAGTTTCAGGAACACTTTCGATTTTTTCAATTAATTCACCATTCAAAACCATAAGTGTATCGCTTAATGTAGTAACTTTAATCATTATCTCACCCCTATAAGAATTGTGAGTTGATGGTTTTCACCAACTCACAATAATTTATATAGCTAGTATTTACCTTTTAAGCTGTACTAATTCTTGTAATATTTCATCACTTGTTGTAATAATCTTACTATTAGCTTGGAATGCTCTACTTGCAACAATCATTTCTGTAAATTGTTCAGCTAAATCAACGTTTGACATTTCAACAACACCATTTACACAGCTTCCAAAGGCATCTTCATTACTTCTATCTTTTTCAGTTCCAACTGAAGATCTAATGATAGGCTCTCCACTATTTGCTGAAACATTATATAAGTTATTACCTAACTTTTGAAGACCAACAGTGTTCTTGAAGGTACTCATTGCCAATTGTCCTAAAACAGTAACTCTACCATCTTGTAGTACCCCTTTGATAACACCATTCTTTTCAATATTGAAGTTTTTAATAGCCTTTTCTCCATCAGCATTAACTGTAAACTGCCAACTATTCTTTGCAGCAGCTTGTATGTCTGCTGGAGTTGCTGGATCAGTAGGTGCATTATTAAGCACAATATCTAATTGACTTAAAGTTTTTGTACTTCCGTCAGCCATTTTAATGTTTATAGTATCTGCATCTGCTACTGCTACTGCATCACTTCCATTGATTGAAATAACATAACGTGGTGTGGTCATTGGTGGTGTAACTGTAGTATCCTGATATTTATCATTAAAGAAAATTTTTATTGTAACATCTGTATCACCAACATATGTGTTGTCAGCATTATTTATTGTTATATCTGGTTTGTCTGTGGTAGTTGATGAACCTGTATAAGTCATAGCTAGTCCAACTGGAGCGCCTGTTGCATCAAGAGTATTTCTTGTTGCTGCAATTGCAACTTTATTTGGAATCTTCATTGGTACTAATGTATCTGTTGCAGCTGTTATACCATATGGTGAATTGGCATCTACGAAATTACAGTTACCGTTTGCTGCGTAATCAACACTGGAAATTCCAAGACCTGTTTCTTGTAGTGGATATCCTAAGATTCTGTATCCTGAATTTGATAGTAGATTTCCATCAGCATCTAAGCTAAAACTTCCATCTCTTGTGTAGTTAACACCCATTCCATTACCGTTTATTATGCTGTGAGATAATGTATCAAGGGTAACACCAAATTCGTTACCTGTTGGTAGTGGTCCAGTTGCTACCATGAAGAATCCATCACCATCAATAGCACAATCAAGGTTACTTCCTGTATTTTGTAGATTTCCTTGTGTCATGTTAGTTGTAACAGCACTTACCTTTACTCCTAATCCAACAACAGAAGGATTGGTACCACCAAGAT
Source organism: Clostridium cellulovorans 743B (assembly GCF_000145275.1). Lineage (NCBI taxonomy): Bacteria > Bacillati > Bacillota > Clostridia > Eubacteriales > Clostridiaceae > Clostridium > Clostridium cellulovorans. The sequence continues at coordinate 2,095,687 of NC_014393.1, read as the reverse complement.
TGTAACCTGGCGCTGAAGCACTTGTCATGTTTTGATATAGTGAATCAGTAAATCTTATTGAAGAGCTTTTAAAAGCTGTTGTTCCAACGTTTGCTATATTATTACCAATTACGTCTAATTTAGTTTGATTAGCCTTTAAACCAGTTATTCCTGAATACATTCCTTTTATCATAATTAACCCTCCATTTTTTTAGTTCTACTCTCCAACTTCTGTCCATTCATTGGATTAGCTTCCCATTTTGGGTCCAGCCTTATAGTAAAACTACACTATCTATATTTGTTATAATATTTTCGTCATTTTTATCCATAGCAGTTATTATCGTATTGTTTTTGAAACTAGCAATAAGTGCATAATCCTTATATAATATAACACCTTCACTAGCACCTTTTTCCTTAGCTTTGTCTATAGCCGATTTTATCTTGATCATATCTTCATCGTCTATTTTTATATTTCTTTCATCCAATCTAGCTTGAGCATGTTTTGAGATCTTAACTTTTTCATTTAATTTTATTTGATTCTCTAAAGCTATCTTAAAAGAACTTTTTTGAGGATTACTACTCCCCCTAGCTTTACTTTGTTCCTTTATACTGATAGGGTCAATAGAGTGAATCTGTCCATTGATAATCCTATATGACATTTTATATTACCTACAACTACACTTTCATTAAATTCTTATTCATCAACTGTGATAATTTCTTTTAATGCTATAGTTGCTGATAAAGTTTGTCCATCCTTAACATATTGAAGCTTTCCATAAAGGTAACCATCAAGACCGTTTATTACAGAAGTTATTTTACCTTTAAGATAATTTTTATTTTCATCTACTCTATTAACTGTTACGTTTTTACCAACATACTCTCCTGCACTGCTAAGCTCTTGTTTTTGCTCTACAGATAAGATATCTGACATTGTGAACTTACCATCTGCTGAATCTAAAAGTAAATACACATTTCCATCCTTTTGTGTTGTGCCAGCAACTGTACCAGTAATATAATTTCCCTTTTCATCTGTATACTTAGTTACTACAGTTTTTCCAACTAAATTATTAGCTGATGAGAATGTCATTGTCGTATTTAAGTTGGTCATCTGCTCCAAAGCTGAAAATTGTGCCATTTGAGCTACATATTGTGTAGAATCCGCTGGATTAGATGGATCTTGGTTCTTTAATTGAGCTGATAATAATCTAACAAACATATTTTTATCTGTTGTTTTGCCATCAACTATCTTAGTACCATTTGCAGTCTTAGTTCCAGTTACTACTCCATTATTAGCCTTATTTGTTTCTGTTGACTCTGCTTTAAAAGCAGAAACACCTGAAATCGTCATTTTTTCCCCTCCTATACTAATAAGTTAACTTGAGAATCATCGAAGGCTACTTCTTCGTCTCCTTCTATTTCATCAATTCCGAAAACTTTTGAATTATTCTTCTTTGTATTAGAATCCGCTTGGCCATCGCCTTGTCTATTGTCAAAACCATTTGGTTCAGAGAAAACATTTATATTTACTTCTGACACTTTATACTGTTGTAGATTATTGTTTATTTCAGACAATCTAGAATTGATTAAATTATACGTTTCTTTATTTTGAGCAGTTATTTCAGCTTTCATTGCTGAACCTTCCATTACAAGTTTAATAACTATTTCTCCTAATTCTTTAGGTTTTATTTTAACTGTCAACTCTTTTATAGAATTAGCATTCATATAATCAATAGTTTTTAAAATATCAGTTGCTACATTAGCCTTGTTTATTACAGGCTCTGCTGAAAATTGTGCATTTTCTAACTTCACATTTGTAATATGTCTATTAGAATTTAACCAACCTAAACCTTCATTACCCTTGCTTTCTTTACCACCAGCTAGCTGCTCTAATAGTAAATCATCTTTTGATTTACTTGCGTCTCCTTCGCCAGACTTCATCATTGAATCTCTTTTTAGTAAATTCATAGTTCCATTGTTATTTAACAATAATCCATCATTTTTAGGGGCATCACCTGACTTAGCTGTTAATTCTGCAATTATATTAAGTAATTTTTCTCTCTTACTTTCAACTTTAGTGCTATTACCTTGAGATTGATTTAAAAGGTTTATGTTCGCTTCCTCTAATACTTTTGTTAAACCTTCTAATAAACTATCAGAGCTTTGATTTTCTTTTGAAAGCAACTCTGCAATTAATGCTTTTAAAGGATTTTTCACTTCAACTTGGCCTCCATTAACTGTTAGACCAAAAGTTTCAAGTTCATTTGATAATTTTTCATTAGGCTCTGTTTTTTGTTCCTTTACCATAACAAGTAATGATGCTAATAATTGTAGTAAGTTATCATCAACCTCTTTATCACTATTAGCTTCTTCATTAGTACTTTCGTCTTCAATACTTGATAAAGCCTTTAGCAAATCTGAAACTACTTCTTCTATCTTTGTTGCTTCTTCAGTAGTGTCTTCATTCGCTATATAATCACTAATTGCCTTCTTAACCTTATCAGCAAGTTTCTCTTCACTATTTGGAACATCTTTATCTGTAGACTGTGAATCATTTACTTCTTTTTTTGATGGTTTATCAACCTTATCTGAAACTGTATTCACTTTTTCTTTAAACTTAGCCTCGAAACTATCTTCTTTAGCTGAATTAGCTTTATCAAAAGTAGTATTTGATAGTTTGTTAGTGGTTTCTTTTCTTAGATTGTTTACAAGATTATTTGTAAATTGAATATCTGCCATTATATCTCACCTCCTTTCAAGTTTCTAATGAATCCATATAAAGCAAACTCATCATTAGTCTGTTGCTCCTTATATTCTATTTCTTTAACAAAAGCTTCTTTTTGCTTGTCCTTTAGTACTTGAACAGTTTTCTTCTCTCTTTGTTTTACAAGAAGTTCTTTTCTTTTGTGTTCCACAAAATTTTGCTTTCTTACAACTTCTTCGTTAGCTGCATCTATTGAAAAGGAAACTGCATTAAGGTAGTTGTATAGTTGCTTTTGCTCAAGGGCACTTCCATTTATTCTTCTCGAACTATATTTTAGATAATTATCCTTCAAATTTGTAAGCTTTTCTTCAGATTTTTTACAATCATCCATAGCGTTTTTAAATTCGATTTTACTTTGTTCTTCTTTCTCTTCTCTAATATCTAATAACTTTTGGAGTTTAAATCTAAACATATCCATAATGCCCCACCCTATTTAAACATTTTCTTTAAGTTATCTATAGAATCCTCAAAAGCACTTTTTTCTTTTACCTGTTGCTTTAAAAATAGATTAATTTTTTCATTATGAAAAATAGCCATATCTATTTTTTTATTACTTCCTGATACATAAGCTCCTATATTAATTAGATCTTCAGAATTTTTATAGGTTGCAAGTAGATCTCTAGCCAAAGATGCTGATTTTTTATGTTCTTCCTCAGCAATCTCACTCATAAGTCTACTTATACTACTTAATACATCAATAGCAGGAAAGTGATTTTGTGCTGCCAATGCCCTTGATAACACTATGTGTCCATCTAAGATACCTCTAACAGCATCGGCTATTGGCTCATTAAAATCATCACCATCAACTAATACTGTATAGAACGCTGTGATTGATCCCTTTTCTGACATACCTGATCTCTCCATAAGCTTTGGTAACATAGCAAATACTGAAGGGGTATATCCTTTTGTAGCAGGTGGTTCACCAACAGCAAGTCCTACTTCTCTTTGAGCCATGGCAAATCTAGTAACTGAGTCCATCATTAAGATAACTTTTTTTCCTTGATCTCTAAAATATTCTGCTATAGCTGTCGCCGTAAACGCTCCTTTTAATCTAACTAGAGCTGGTTGATCTGATGTTGCACAAACAACTATTGATCGTTTCATTCCTTCTTCACCAAGATCTTTTTCGATGAAATCTAAAACTTCTCTTCCTCTTTCTCCAATTAGTGCAATAACATTTATATCTGCCTGAGCTTCTCTTGCTATCATACCTAAAAGTGTAGACTTACCAACACCTGACCCAGCGAAAATACCAACTCTTTGACCTTCTCCACAGGTTAAGAAACCATCTATTGCTCTAACCCCCGTAGGAAGTATCTCTTTGATTCGTCTTCTCTTTAACGGATCTGGCGGATTAGTATCTAAAGGATACATTTCTCCTTGAGGTATACTTGATTTATCAAGTGGCCTTCCTAAGCCGTCGATTATTTTACCTAATAAATCATAACTACAATTAACGCTTAAAGGAATTCCTGTAGCGACAACCCTACACCCCGGAGCTATTCCAACTAATTCTCCAAGAGGCATTAAAATGATGTCATCACTTTTAAAACCAACAACCTCACAATGTATTTCTTTTCCTTGAGTATTATATATTAAACATACCTCTCCTACTGAAGCACTTACTCCTTCTACCTCAATAGTAAGACCTATAACTTTCTTAACCTTGCCTTCATTATATTGAAATGTAGTATCGCTAATTTTTTTCATTATCTTTTCATAATCTATAGTTATCATTTAATCACCTATTAAGATAATATTATTTCCTCAACCTTTTGAAGAGATATATCTTTTCCTAAAACAACTTTTCCATTATTCTTTTCAATAACTACATTTCCCAAAGTAATAAGTGGATCATCATAAACAAAAATCTCAGCATCAAATGTAAGTCTATTTTTAATATTTTCACAATAATTTTTAACTTCTTCGAACTGTTCTTGATGACACTTAACAATGAAAGTTTTAGTATTTTTACTATCACTAATTGAATTAAAAATCATATTGTTTATTATTTCGGTATCTGCAAACTCTTTATCGATAATTTTTGAAACAGTAGCTAAAATAAGTTGTTTGATTTCATCAGTTTTATTTTCTAGATACTCTTCGTATTGACCTTTAAAATTCATAAATCCTTGACTTATCTTCATTTCTGTTTCTTCAACCATCTGATTTTTAACCTGATTAGCGTCTTCAAGCCCCATCTTATGACCTAATTCATATCCAGCTCTCTTACCTTCTGCTAAACCTCTTTCAAATGCTTCTTTTTTTATCTTTTCCGCTTCCACCACTGCATTAGAGATTATTTCTCGTTCTTTATTTTGTATTTCAATAAGCATTTCTGCATACTGCTGTTGAAACTTTATGCTTTCTTCATCTTCCTGTTCCCCCGTAGTTAGAGAAGTAGGAACTTCTCTAACTATAGGAACATCTTTTGTTATAATGTCTTTTATCCCAGTTTCATTAACAGCATGATATTTGATTACCTTAGACGATAATTGCATTCTCGCCACCTCTTGATAGTATTATCTCTCCAGCATCTTCTAATCTTCTGATAATGGATACAACTCTTTGTTGTGCTTTTTCAACATCCATAAGTCTTACAGGTCCAAGGAATTCTATATCTTCCTTTAACGCAGCTGAAGCTCTCTTTGATTGATTTTTGAATATAACTTGTGCTACATCCTCTGAAGATCCCTTTAACGCTAAAGCTAGATCTTTTCCATCTACTTCTCTTAGAATTCTTTGTATTGATGTATCGTCTAATGTTACGATATCTTCGAATACAAACATTGATGACTTAACAGTTTCAGCAAGTTCAGGATTTTCTCTTTCGAAGGAATCAGTAATATTCTTTTCAGTTGTTCTATCAACTTGATTTAAAATTTCAACAATAGTTTGAACTCCACCAATTACCCCTACATCTGTTCTGATTACTGAAGATAATTTATTGTTTAATACTTTTTCAATTTCTTTAATAACCATTGGTGACGTATTATTCATTGTGGCAATTCTATATGCTACTTCTTCTTGAACTTCTATTGGTAATGAAGATAATATTTGTCCTGCTTTATCAGATTGAAGGTAACATAATATAAGTGCTATTGTTTGTGGATGTTCGTTTGTTATTATATTTAACAGTTGAGAAGCATCAGCTTTTCTAGCTATTGAGAATGGTCTATACTGTTCTGTTGCTTCTGTAACTTTTTCTAATATTTCCTTAGCTCTTTGACTTCCTAATGCCTTTGATAACAAATCTCTAGCGTAGTCGATACCGCCTTCAATTAGATAGTCCTTAGCTTTATTTATTTGAACAAATTCTTCTAAAATATCTTTTTTAACATCTGGTTTTACTGCTGTAATATTAGCAATCTCATAGGTTATTCTCTGAATTTCATTCTCTGGAAGTTTCTTAATTATTCCAGAGGAGGCTTCAGGTCCTAAGGTTATAAACAATATTGCAGCCTTTTGAATACCAGTAAGTTCTTTTTCCTTAGGCATCTATATCACCCCTCATCACTAACTAGCCAAGATTTTATAATTTCCGCAACCTGATCCGGCTTATTTTGAGCATATTTTCTTATTTCATCTTCAATATGATCTTTCTGGCTCTTTTGCTCTAAATCTAAAGGCTTGAAATTAATTTCATTTTCGATAGGCATTTCTTCTAATACAACATCTTCTGTTTCTATCATTTCAAGCTCTTCTTTCTTGCTTCTTCTCTTTCTTAAAACAAGTGCGAAGGCCACTAAACCAATAACTACTGCTGCACCAAGACCTATCATAGTGTATAATTTCTTTTGAGCTTCTGCCTTTTGTGCTGCTTCCATTTCTTCTAAACTCTTTTGAATACTAGCTTTTAATTCTGGGTTAAACTCATATGCCATTACTATAGTCTCATCTTCATTTTGTTTAGCCTGTCCTATAGTTTTATTTACAAGTTTTTTAACATCAGCAAGCTGTCTTTCAGTTAATTCAGCATTATCTATAGCTACTGCTGCTGAAACTGCTGTAACATTTCCAAGAGCATTTTGCTTTCTTTCAATAACTTTTCCATCAGTACTATAGTTAGTTGTTTGATTAGCAGAAGAAATATTTCCATTTTGCATATATTCATTAATTACATTACTAAGGTTATTATCTACTGGACTGTTCCCCGTAGTATTATTAGCATCAGAAGCATTAATACTGATATTTTGACTTACTATAGGTGGTGTTTTATCTACGGTAGTAGTTTCAGTACTTACTGAGTCAAAATTTAGAACAGCATTAACATTAGCTTTTACCTTACCTTGTCCATACATTGGTTCAAGTTGTGATAAAATCTTTTCTTCTAAATAATCTTCAAACTTCATTTTTTCTTCTAATTGAGTTGAAGCTGTAACACTTGACTCATCTTCTGAGCCTTTAAATAACTTATCAGTTAAAAGTCTCATGTTATTATCAACAATTTGAATATTCTCTTTTGGAAGGTTTTTTACGCTTGTTGAAACTAGTGAAACTATAGCTTTCACTTGTTCTTCTGACAATTCTGTACCAGGCTTAAGCTTTAACGTAATTGAAACTGAGGCTGGTGCTGTATCTTTAACAAATGTAGAATCTTCAGGTAAAACAATGTTTACCTTCGCGTCTTCAACTTGCTCAAAACTTTTTACAGTTCTTTCAATTTCGCCTTGTAGTGCTCTTTGGTATTTAACATTAAATTCTGCATCACTAATACCAAGTTGTGAACTAGTATCAAATATCTCAAGTCCAATACTTCCACTTTTGATATCTGCTGCATATTGCAATCTTAACTGTCCAACTTGCTCATCTGGTACCATAATTGTATTAGTTGAATTTTCAACCTTATAAGGAATACCTTCTTCTTTTAATTTTGTTACAATATTTTGTGAATCTGTCGCATCTAAATTATTAAATAAAGCCGTATATTTTGTCTTACCAGTTGTTATAATAAGTGCGACAATAGCTACAATAACGACCGCTGTAATTAAGCCAATAGAAATCTTTCTAACTTTACTCATTCCATTAAAAATGCCTTTTATTTTAGCTATTAGGTCAGCAATTTTACTCATCGTTTATCTCCCTACTATAACTGAATTCTACTTATTTCTTGGTACGCCTCAAGTAGTTTATTTCTAACCTGAACTGCAAGGTCAAGAGATATCTTTGCTTCTTCCATAGATATCATTACTTTATGAATATCTGTTTCATCTCCAGCTATAAAGCTTTGTTGAACATTATAGGCGTCAACTTGTTTAGAATTTACATCTCCTAGCTTGTCTTCTAAAACACTTAAGAAATCAACAGTATCATCATTGCTTTTATTATTTGTATTTGTATTTGAAATCAACTTTGAAATATCATTAATTCCCGTTAATCCATTTCCAATTCCATTAACATTCATTGTGCACTACCCCTTATCTCCCAATTTCTAATGCCTTCGTAAAAATTCCCTTTTGCGCTGTAATCGCCGTAACATTGGCTTCATAAGCTCTGCTAGATGCAATTAAATCTGCCATTTCATTTAAAATATTAATATTGGGCATAGTCACATAACCTTGTTCATCTGCATCTGGGTGTGAAGGATCATAACTTCTTTTTAAAGCTGATTCATCTTCAACTATCTTTGTAGCTTTTACCCCTAAAGATCTTGATTCGTATTTTCCTGTTGTAGAATCTAGATACTTGTCTACATTTTCTTGAAACATACCGATTTTTCTTTTATAAGGTCCACCATCTTCAGTTCGAGTTGTATTAACATTTGCTATATTAGAAGAAACTATATCCATTCTTAATCTTTCAGCACTAAGTCCACTCGAACTAATTCTCATTGAGTCAAAAACGCCCATTTTTTCACCTCATTCAAAATTATTTTCCGTTGATAACGCTTCTAGTCATATTGTATCTACTATTTAAATTTGATACTAACGCTTCATTAAGTAATTGGTTTGAAGATAATTCCATCATTTCGATATCCATATCAACGTTATTTCCATCTTCTCTTACAGAAGTCTTTGTATCTTTCTTCACTACAGCTGACCCGTATGTAGTTCCATCACTTAAGTGTCTTCTATCTGTAGTCTTTAATTCTATATCTTTTACTGATTTTTTTAATTGTTCTTCAAAAGAAACATATTGTCTTTTAAAACCTTTAGTGTTAATGTTCGCTATATTATTAGCTACTACTCTATTTCTTATGGCTACAGCATCTAAATCTTTTTTAATTAAGTCATATGAAGAAGTCGATAAATTAGTCATACATATTCACCTCCAATTATATTAATTAGATATAACTTTCAAAATTCCTTCTTTTTTTTCATATTATCTAAAATTTAATTCAATAATTCATAATATATTTTTGTCGTATTCAGTTATTTAAATTTACTTTAAATTTTGATTAAAGTCAAGTGGTATATTTTATGGAGAATTTTCATCCCTTACTTATCTGTATCAACCAACAACATCACACTGCTTTTTACCCTTACTTTACTCAGCTTTCTATATAAAAAAAATCCGATAGTCATTTAGTTTTTATCTTAAGTAAAAAAATAATCTAACGTGAACTACCGAATCATATTACACATTGATTTTATAAGAAATTTAGTGCCAATGCAATATAAAATTAAAACTTTTATTTATGTAAATAGTGGCACCACTGTTTTTAAATTAAACTCAATATTATCTTATAATAAATGGTTAATATTTTGTAATGAAACACAAGTTGGTAATGCCAATAGCCAGATATGCCCCCTAGAAATATTATTATTTTTATACTATATTTATTACATTTTTTACCATATAATAATATCACATTTTTTCTCAACTGTCTTTTTAATTAAGTAACCAAGCAAAACTAATATATCAAATTCTAAACACCCCTTTGCACATCACAAATATACCAGCTACACTTTACAGAATTTGTTTTTCAAAAGAAATAACATTCCTATCTTCTTATATATATCATCTTCAAAGCAACTGTTCATACTTCTCATTGCTACATATATAAATAAATTTTTCAAGTTAAAAAAGCTTAGAGAATCTCTCTAAGCTTTTTCTTTTTATCTGCTTCTAACATTTTGTAGAATCTGTAATACATCTTGTGGGAATTTATTTGTCTGTGCCATCAGCGCGAATCCAGCTTGAACCAAAATATCTTGAGTAACATAATTAGCCATTTCTTCTGCAACATCTGCATCTCTTAAATCACTATCAGCACTTTCAAGTGTATCGGTTATTTTGACTGTATCATTGTAACAACTTTCAAGTCTATTTTGAAGAGCACCAAACTTGCTTCTATATTCATTAACTTTCTTAATAGCCTCATCAACTTTTGAAATACCTTTAATAGCGTTATCTCCTACAACAATTCCGCTTAATGAACTTTTCAAATCTGATAATCCTAAATTATCAGCGTCCATATTCTCAGTATTTATATTGATAAATTCATCACCGGTAGCACCTGTTCTCATTCTCAAGTTATATTCACTACCGATAATTTTTACGCCATTCATTTCAGTTGTATGTGCAGTAACATCTATATGCTTTATTATAGAATCAACTTCCGATTGAACAGAAGCCAAATCTTCAGGAGTTTTCGTTCCATCACAAGAAACTAATAATTCCTTCAATCTCTGCATACTGTCAGAAATGCTAGTAAGTCCCCCTTCTCCGACTTGTAACAAACTAATTGCATCTTGTGCATTTCTAGCAACCATCTCACTAGTTCTTATTTGCATTCTAACTTTTTCACTAGCAGCTAATTTTACTGGATCATCTTTACTATTTTGAATTTTCAATCCAGAACTTATTCTACTTAATGCTTCACCTTGTCTATCAAGACTATCAGTATAATTTCTATATACATTCAGTGATGCAACATTGACATTTATCCTCACTAGAACTCCCCCTATTTATATAGTTCGATTTAATATTATATTTTTATTTAAAATATGAGAGTTATATCCTTTAGCAGCATTTCTGCCTTCACTAACTTCAAGCATTTTATTCTTATAATAATCCTTTAAGTTAAGTAATTCCTTATTTAAATCTTTTTCTAAATGCTTCATTGAATCATCAAAGTTTTCTTTAAATAATTCTAACTCTTCTAAATTCTCTTTAAAATACTCAATGACTGCTTCTCGCTCTAAAATCGCTTCTTGTATTTTATCAACGTCATCTTCTTTTATATATTTCATAAGATTTACCGATGCTGATTTATATTTTTGTATTTGCATCAAAGTATTTTCTCTCATAATTACATACTTCCTAACTGTTGTTGTAACCAGCTTTGTTGAGCATTAAGCTTTGACATCATAGTTTCGAGATTTCCAAATTTTGCATAATACTTACTTTCCATATCTGTGAATTTCTTATTTAAACTATCTATCTTTGTTTGTTGGTCTAACATAAGTTTCGAGTAAGAATTTGATATTTCTGATAAATCACCCTTAATTCCGGCTTTTTCAACTAGAATACCTTTTGCTCCTTTTGAATTTCTAGTAGTCCTTGCATAATCCTCAAAAATATGAGACACCCTTCCAAATGCACCCATTTCATTTAATCTTGTGTCTCTATCTGTTGAAGTAGCATCAGGATTATATGAAGGGTATGTAGTAGAAGGACCGGCAAGTGCAGTAAGAACAGCATCAGGATCTTCTTGAAGTTTTTGTTTTAATACAGCTTCATCAATCTGTATCTTTCCTCTTTTAGAAATATCACTAGAAGTAGAGATACCAAATTGAGACAAGTTTCCGCCTGTACCATTTAAAGGTCTTGTGAAAAGTTCACTTCTTAATGTAGATGCTAAGTTTTCTAAGTTAGAGTCTTTAGCTAATATTCCTTGTTTAGCCTTTGCTTCCCACTTAGTTACTTCCTCATCACTCATAGCTTCCTTTTCTTCATCAGTAAGAGGTTTATAACTATAATTTCTTTTTGAATATATTTGACCATATATATCATCAAGCATCGTATTATAATCATCTACAAAACTTTTGATTTTCTTTAAAGTTTCATCAGTATTTTTTTCTACAGTAACATTAGTTATGCCTGTACCGTTAACAACCATAGACATACCATCTACTGATACCTTATTAGAAGTTAGTACTTGGTTGCCACTAACACTTCCATTCGGATAAGTAATGGACATAACTCCATCAGTACCAACAGAACTACTTCCAGTGGTTAAATTCATTTTTAACAAAGTGTCACCAACACCAGAATTATCAATTTGAACCCCTGAACTAGCTCCATAAGCTGTTGTTGAGAATGAAAATCCCGCATATTCATAATATTCGAGTTTTACATTTCCCGCCGTTTCAGTATTAACTTTATTAATAAGCGTACTAATTGTATCATTAGCACCTATAGAAACCGTAGCAGTTTTTGCCGAAGCTCCAACACCGTAAGTTATTTGTATTTCATCACTAGTTGTCATACCAAGAGTTGAAAGTTTAGTACTGGTTTTAGTTCCAGCAGCAAGAGCAGTTCCTTTAATCTCAGCTTTTGTTGCTGCTGTTTTTATATCAACAATATAAGTACCATCATTAGCCGTTCCCCCAGCAGTAACAGTAACACTTGGACTACTACCAGCTACAGCAGCAGTCGCTGTTACCTTTTTCTCTGCTAACGAATTGCTATTTAAAATGTAGTTATCAGGTTTTGTTGCATCAAAATACTTACTTTTAATATTTTGCATCTTAGTCATAACCGATCTATACGCTTCTTGTTTCCAAGCATTAAGTTGTTGCTCTTTATATACATTATCAATCTTAGCTTGATATGGTTTCATCAAGCTTTTGACTATACTCTCTGTATCCATACCAGTAGTTAAACCTGTCATTCTCATTGAATTACTCGAACTAACTGAACTCATAAATATCACTCCATTCTTTTATCTTTTAGAAATTTTATAAGCTTCATTCCACATATTTCTTATATCTTCAATAATAGGCATTGTCTCATCTAAAAGTTCTATATCTTTTTTAAAATTAACTTTTCTTAAATTTTCAATTATAAAATCATAGACTTTTGCTAAATTTCTTGCCCATTCTCCACCTTGATTTATATCTAATGTAACCCTTAGTTCGATAAAAATATCCTGTACTTTCATTAAGTTTTCATGAGCTTTTTTGATATCCTTATCCACAATAGCTTGTCTAGACATTTTAGAAAATTTTACTGCTCCATCTAAAAGCATCAATAATAACTGCTCCTTTGATGCAAAGTTCACACTATTATTTTTATACGCTGTGTATCCATTTGTTAATTGCATCATTATCATCTATTCCTTTCTGTCTATGAATCGTCCAATTTTTTTATCTTCAACTACTTCTACTGCTTCAACAGTAAATACATCTTCTGCATCTACTAAATATACTTCACCTTGTTTTAACTCTATTTTCTTATTACTCTCTCTTTTTTTAGTTTCAAGCTTGTAGTTTTTTGCACTATGGATCTTATTTGGTCTGTTAATTTCATTAACTTTCCGCCTAACATTTTCATCAATTTTATTCAATATATATTCCATAATATCAAGCCTTCTTATTAATCATTATTCCTGCTCTTTCACACATGGCTTCAACCATTTCTATGATTTTTTCCGGCGGTATCTCTTTAATAACTTCTTTTGTATTACCATCTATTATTCTTATAATAATATTACCTATACCTTCTCGAACTTCATATTCTGCATAGGTATTTTTATCAAACAATTTGTTTAACTCTTTAACAGCTTCCTTTACCTCTTCTTCATTGCTGCCATTAAACCCAAGATTATTATCCACCTTAAGTTCTTCTACACCTATAACTTCATAAGTTTCTTGTCCATTATTTCGAGATGTTAGTCCTCCATGACCAATACCATTTATTTCCATATTTACACCTCTTGTTAATTATTTTATTTTATGGATTTCAATCCCTTTTAGGATATTTAAATTATCAGTCTTTGCTTTCCTATTTTCTTCTTTAACTTCTTCATAAAGTTCTTTTCTTAAAATACTAATATCTCTTGGTGCGTTAATTGCGAGTTTTACATTACCACCTTCACAACTAATTATTGTTACTTCAATGTTATCTCCTAAGAGTATAGCCTCACCTTTTTTCCTAGTAATAACTAGCATCTTATCACCTCTTGAGTAAAGGATATTTTATTTTATATTTTTCATTATTTAATATTATTTGTTCCCCTAACCTATTATTATTATTTATAATAACAGGTGCTGCTAAATTTACTGTTATATTTTCAACTTTTGAAGCAAGAGTAACAAAACTTAATATAAAAACATCCTTTGGGTTTTCTATTTTCAAATTATCAATTGTACTCTGTTCTAACTCTACTTCGTAATCTGAGTTAATATCAAAAGGTGATACACATATTAATCCAACCTCATTATCTTCTATGCTATGAAGGATTTTAAAATTTGGATTATCTTCTACAGGAAGCATTACAAATTTTCTTAAACTCTCGAAGCCTGGTAACCCTTTTTGAAAAACCACTACCTGTTCTTCATTATACTCAATTTCACCATGATATTTTGTATTATACTTCATCATAATTCATCTCCAGTTTTATAAATAGTCAAGTAAAGTCGGTTGTATTACCTTAGCACCAGTTTGTAGAGCAGCTATATAAGTTGTTTGAAGCATTGCGTATTGCATTGTAGTTTCTGCTACATCTACATCCTCATTGCTCGATAAAATTTCTTTCAAGTTTAGTGTTTCATCTTTGTTCTTACTTAATGCACTATCCATTCTATTTTGCATAGCACCTACAGTAGATCTTGCTTTTAATATATTGTTATGAGCTGCTTGAATATCTGTAAGATTCTCAGTTGTAAGTTTATTTATATCTGCTGGATCCGAAGAGTTTAAATTGTTTAAAATATTTTTAAACAAGTCCATTACATTATTAGTAGTTCCACCATTAAAATTTAGTATCTCCGGTGCTGTAGTATTATATTCCATAGTAACACCTTGAGAAACTTCAACTTTATATTTACTAGATACCTGTGTCATTTCAGTAGCAGTTATTGGATTATCTGTTCCATCAGAATTAGCGTATTGAATAGTATATTGACCATTAGCATCTACAACTGTTTTAACAGGTTTATCTGTACCTCTAGTTCCGCCAAAAACATAAGTTCCTTGGAAACTAGTATTTAGAGCTTGGGCAAAATGCGCAACCTTTTCATTTAACTCTTGATTTATAGCATTTCTTTCATCCGACCCATAAGCCGCATTTCCCGCTGAAACTAATTTTTCTTCAAAAGATACTAAAACATCATTTAAAGTAGCCAATGTAGTATCAACAACATCTAAATAATTAGTTGTACCTTGTATATTGGCTTTATATTGTTCATTAGATGATATATCTGAATCTATTTGCATGGATTTAGCTACCTTCAATGGATTATCAGAAGGCTTAGAGAACTGCTTTCCTGTAGAAAGTTGATTTTGAACCTTTGTCATGTTATTCAAATTATTATTAAGATTAAATAGATATTTATTTGACATCATCTTATTTGTGATTCTCATAGATGATTTCCTCCTTATTTAATTAAACCATTAACCAAAACATCTAGCAGTTGATCAACTGTTGAAATAACCTTAGCATTAGCAACATATGCATGTTGGAATTGAATTAAGTTTGTCATTTCTTCATCAATTGAAACACCTGAGACAGAGTCACGAGCTGATTGTAGTTGATTTAATAATGATGTTCTAGTTGATACATCATCGACAGCTTGTTTATTTTGTACTCCTAGTTTTGCTACTAAATCTTTATGATATGATTTTAGAGTCATTCCACCATCAACATTTTTAAATGTAATTGTACTGTTTTCATTGGTCAAGCTTGCCATTGTGCTTGTAAAATCAACTCTATCAGTTGTAGAAGTCACATCTTGAGCTTTAATAGTTACATCTTTAAGCATTGCTATGGCAAGGGCAATTCGGTTATCCTTATTTCCACCATCTTTTAACCCTGAATTTATCTTCATAACATCTGAAATTATATCTTTATTTACAGTTATATTTCCAGCTGTTATATTCTTTTCCCAATCAATTGAAGTATCTTCGTTATTAACAAAGAAATCAATGCTATTTTCTACATTAGTACTTGGTGTACCATCTACACTTTGTGTATGAACAGCATTAACAGAAAAAGCCAATGCCTTTGCAAAACGATTAAGCTTGTCCTTGTACTGATCAACATCTGCTTGAATTGTTCTAAGTCCTGCTAAATCTCCACTGCTTGGCTCAAATATTCTTAATTCACTGAAATTTAAAACATCTGTAGATTTTATGGTATCTGTACTATTTTTTATTGCAGCACCTTGAGCATTTGCCCATATAACCCTACTTTGATCTAATTTCTTATATTCAGCATCATTCATTTTAACAACAAAACTATCAGCATTAGCATTGCTTGTCATATCCCCATATTTATAATAAGTAATTTTATAGTTAGAACCCCCTAAATCTTCAATATTACTTACATAAGAATAACGTTTTACTTGATCATTAAAAACAGACTTTACTAGTGTAGCATCACCGATTCCATTAGTTTCTGTAGGAAGTATGTTATTACCATTGAAGTCAGGGGTTCTGTCTACAGTTATGCCCATATTTTCGCTTAATTGATCTAGTAGTAGATCTCGAGTATCCATTAAATCATTTGGACTTTGTCCCGACACTGAAACTTGTATGATTTGCTGATTAATGGAATCTAAAGAATTTAATAAGTTATTTACATCAAGAACATTTTGTCTTATGTTATCATGAATATCATTCTGCATTTTCTCTAAAGAAAAATACGTTTGGTTTAACATATCAGATACACTAAGAGCATTTTGTGCTACAACTGTTCTACTGTTAGAATCTTCTGGCTTATTAGCAAACTCTTGCCACGCAGAATAAAAACGGTCCATAGCATTCGATAAAGCTGTATCTGTAGGTTCATTCATTATTGATTCTATATTAGATAAGTACTGATTTCTTGTAGTTTGATTTCCAAGGTTACTTTTTTCTTGTCTTACTTGATAATCTAAAAATGTATTTCTTATTCTTTCAATTGAAGCAACATCAACACCAGTTCCTATTTGTCCAGGTCCCGCTGCACTATTGAAACTTGGTGATGAAAAAGGTCTTGATGTTACAAGATTCACACGTTGTCTAGAATATCCTTCTGTATTTGCGTTAGCGATATTATGTGATGTAGTACTAATAGCTGTTTGTTGAGCATTTATTCCTTTATTAGCTGTATTTAGTGTTGATAATATACTTGGCATTATTCCCCTCCATCATCTTCTCATTTTTCCATAAGCATTGTAACTCTTAGCTTCCTTGTTCGGTGATAAATATGATAACATCTTGTTAACAAAAATTAAAGACTGTTTTATCAACATATCATTAGTTTCTTTCTGGAAAACTAATTTTTTGGTAATTAAAGTGATTTCTTCATAAATTTTTTTTATTTCATCATCTTCACTCTCATCAACTACCTTTTTGATATCTTGGTTATTCAGCAATCTTCTCCTTACCGTCTCAAACTTTGCTACTATAGAAGTCTTCTCTTGTATATCACTTACTATACCATCGAGCTTAAAAGCATCATTAGCAACGATAAACTCCTGTTGCTTCTCTAAACAACTAAGTAAATCTTTCAAAGCTTTAAGTTCATCAACTAAAACATTTTTTAACTCTGTCAAGATCATATTTTACTTCCTTTCATTGTATTAAATATGCTCTCTGCTAAACTTTCATTATTAATCTTATATGTTCCATCATTAATAGCTTTTTTTATTGTTCGCACTTTATCACTAACAATACCCTCGGAAATTTCCTTTGAAATACTTAGAAAGTTTTTAGCTTCATTGGATAATTGAAATGAATCCTGTTTAATTTTTTCTGTATTATTCTTACTTGCTATTCTATATTTTTCATATATGTTCTTATTGTCAATTGAGGTTATTCTATCTATTTTCATAAACTCTCTCCTAAATTCATTCTCTTATTATATTATATCGTGATTTAATGATTATTATTTATAGTTAAAAATTAATATCTCACATTTTGTTGCATAAAATTAAAACTACATAACGAGAAAGTTACTTTATACATATTTAAGTAGGAACAATAAAAAAGATTGTAGCTTAAAGCTACAATCTTTTAATTATCTGCCTAAAGACTTAATTCTATCCTCTGAACTAACTATGCTAGTTATCCTAACACCAAAGTTTTCATCTACAACTACAACCTCACCATAAGCTATTTTTTTACCATTAACCAAAATTTCAACAGGCTCTTCTGCTAATTTATCTAATTCAATTAAAGATCCATTATTTAAACTTAGTATATCCTTTATGCTTTTCCTAGTCTTACCTAAGACAACAGATATATTAAGCGGTACATCCATAATTAAATCAATATTATTAGGTAATGATTTAGTATCTGCGGTTCTTAATGGTTGGAACGTTGCTTTTGATACTTCAACAGGCTTACTTTCGTACACATTATGTACTGGTTGTTGATAAGCTTGAGGAGCAGCATTATAATTCACTGGTTGACTATCATAATTTGTTTGCTGATTATTATAATTCATCGGTTGACTATTATAGTTACTTGTTGTTGCTTCATTAGCAGCATAATTCATAGCAGCAGATTGGCTTTGAACCTCTGCTTGCACTATTTGATCTATATCATCATCAGCTTCACCCATCATAATACTACAAATGTTTTTCGAAGTTTCTAAAGGATATATTTGCATAATGGTACTATCAACTAAATCACCAATAGTCATTTTAAATGCAACTTTAATTATATCCTCTTTTTCATCTATAGTTTCACTTAGTGAATCATTAGAATCATTCCATATTTTAGAATCTGGTGGTGATATATTAATCTCTCTTGAAAGCATAGTAGCCATAGATGTAGCTGCCGATCCTATCATTTGATTCATAGCTTCTTGAACAGCACTAACCTCAAGTTCTGATAACTCAATATTTTCGACTTTTCCGTCACCACCCATCATTAGGTTTGCGATAACAGAAGCATCTATAGTCTTCATGACCAAAAGATTTTCACCTTTTATTCCTGAGATATACTTTATATCTAAAGCTATATTTGGTATAGTAAATTCATTCTTAAGTTTTTCTAAAGTAGTTACCGTAACCACAGGAGTTGTTATATTAACTGGCTGATTTATAATTTGAGAAAGAGCTGTAGATGCTGATCCCATTGAAATATTTCCTATTTCACCTAGTAGATCTTTTTCTAAATCTGAAAAGATTTCACTACTACTCCCTTCCCCCTTTGAAGATTCTCCGCCATTTAATAATGAATCTATTTCATCCTGTGAAAGAAATCCGTCATTCATTCTTATCCACATCCTTATCGATAATATCTATGATTTGTACACCAGTCTTTTTCCCAATAATTCCAGGCTTTGCAAGGAAATGTGGTCTCTCTTCAATAACTACTTCCAGTGGATCTTCAAATTTTCTTTCTAATGTTACTACATCTCCCACTGTCAGATTTAAGAAGTCTTCAACTGTTACCGATGCATTTCCCAAGATAACCTCTGAAACTAATTGTACGCTGTCTAACTTCATTCTGAGATACTCTTTTGTTACCTCATCTTCTTCATCGGATGAATCATGGTACCAATGCTTTATTTCTAAATGGTCTAAATACTTTTCTATACAAATAAACGGTATACAAATATTAATATAAGTTCTACTTTCGCCTATCTCAATTGTGAAAATAATCAATGCTACTGGTTCATGAGGAGCCAATGTTTGATTAAGTGCTGGATTTGTTTCAATTGTTTCAATTTCAGGATTTACTTCTAATACTTCACTCCATGCAAGTTTTAAGTTTGAAATTAATCCTTCATTAATTCTTGTTATTATATTTTTGTCAATATCCGTGAATTCCCTATTCTTATATTTACCCTCTCCAGTCCCACCTAAAAGTATATCGATAATTTGATATACAAATTGTGGATTTGTTTCAAACAAAATATTTCCTGCTAAAGGTGGCATTTTAAAAACTGTGAGTATTGTAGGATTTTGTATCGAGTGTATGAACTCTTCATATGTAGTTTGTTCAACAGACTCTATTTTCACCTTAACATTACTTCTAACTTGTGCTGTCAGATAACTAGAAATAATTCTAGCATAATTATCATGGATGAGCTCCAAAGTTCTTATATGATCTTTTGAAAACTTTTGTGGACTTCGAAAGTCATACAATTTTACTTTTTGCTTATCTTCTACCTTTTGAAGCTCATCCGGTTGAATTTCTCCTGAATTTAAGGCAGATAAAAGAGCATCTATCTCACTTTGTGACAATACTTCTGCCATGTAATCTCCTCTTTCCTAATAGTTAGGCAAAAGCTTATCAATATCGATAAGAGTAACAACTTTAGTTTTAAAATTTATTACACCCTTAATATATTGCTTCTTTTTATCAGCTTCAACCTTCTCTATTATCTTTTCATCAATTTCTAAAACTTCATTAACTAAATCAACAGTTATGCCTACTTCTTCTTCCTCTACCTTAACAATAATAATATTCTTCTGTTCTACAGGATTATCAATGTTAAGAAGTAAGTTTAAGTCCAAAAGGGAAATTATATTTCCCCTTAGGTTTATAAGACCTTTAATATAACTTGGTGCTTTTGGAATTTTTGTTATTTCCATCATATCATTTATACTTAAGACTTTAGCTGTTTCAACAGCATATTCCTCATCTTTCAAAGTAAAAACAACTACCTGCACATCATCACCTCATTAACCTAAAGTTTTTTTGATTGCTTCAAGAACCCTATCTGCCTGGAAAGGTTTTACTATAAAATCTCTAGCTCCAGCTCTAATTGCATCCATAACCATAGATTGTTGCCCCATAGCAGAACACATTATTACCTTTGCACCTGCATCAAATGCTTTTATTGCTTTAACAGCTTCAATACCATCCATATCAGGCATTGTTATATCCATTGTCACAATATCTGGTCTCTTTTCTTTATAAAGTTCAACAGCCTTTATTCCATTTGGTGCTTCACCAACAATCTCAAATCCATTTTTTGATAAAATGTCTTTTATCATCATTCTCATAAACGCTGCGTCATCAACAATTAATACTTTTGCCATTTTATTCCCTCCAATTAGTTAATTCCTAATGTATTTAATATTTTTTCTAACGAACCTGGTTGCGGTACATAGTAGAAATGTCCATTCATTTCACTATCATCCTGAATAAATTGTGTTTCTAAATCTAATACAGATTCTTCATATTGGCCTGATTCTATAAAGGTTGTAGAAATAATTGCCCCCAGCAAGTCATAGCTTACAGCTGGCACTGAAGGCATTAAAAGAAAATTTGTAACTTGCGAGATTGCATTCATATAGGCGCTTGATACTATATTACCAATCTCGCACATTACAGAACTCCCCATTTCAGTCAACCCTTTTTCATCAAGTCCGGTTAAATTTTTGATAATTTCAAATGCAGTTTGTTCTGTGAAAACCAACAAAATATTTCCTGGCGCTTCTCCCAAAACTCTTACAATCACTCCTACAGCTACTTGTTCAGCCTCTATTGCATTGACTACATTTTCATAAGGGACAATATTAACTGATGGAACGGACATATCAATTTTACGATTAAGAAGTTGAGATAAAGCCGTAGCAGAATTTCCAGATCCAATATTACAGATCTCCCTTAATGCATCTAATTGAATGTCACTCAATTTACTATAATCCATTTTTCCTCCTAAATCAATGCTGCTACATCAAGAATTAAAGTTACAAAACCATCACCTAGTATTGTAGCTCCAATATATTGATTTAATTCTTTCAATGTTTTTCCAAGAGGCTTAATAACAATTTCTTGTTGTCCGCACAAAGAGTCAACAATAATTCCCACATCTTTGTCTCCAACCTTAGTAATTACCACAAATTTCTTATCACTATTATTAGCTTCTATATCTAAAACTTTATTAACTCTAACAAGTGGTATTACATTTCCTCTATAAACTATTACTTCTTTACCACTAGTTTTCTTTATATCACTAGAATTATACTCTATTATTTCATTTATATATCCTAGAGAAATAGCCAATGTTTCTTCTCCTACTTTAACTAACAATGCTTGAATTATTTGAAGAGTTAAAGGAAGTCTAATTATGAATTGAGAACCTACTCCCATTTCACTGATTACTTCTAAAGTTCCACCTAAAGATGATACCTTAGTTTTTACTACATCCATACCAACGCCTCTGCCTGATATGTCTGTCACCTGTTCATTAGTACTAAAGCCTTGTTCAAATATCAAATTCTTGATATCATTGTCATTCATTCCTTCTGTACTAATTCCAACTCTTTCAGCTTTTGCCCTTATCTTATCAACATTAAGACCAGCACCATCATCAACTACCTTAATAACAGCTTTAGTTCCTTCTTGGTATGCAACTAATTTAATTACACCAATCGGACTTTTTCCTGCGCTGATACGATCTTCTTTTCTTTCAATACCATGATCTACAGCATTTCTTATAAGGTGAATTAATGGTTCTCCAATTTCATCTATAACTGTTCGGTCAAGTTCTGTATCTTGTCCTTCTATTTTTAAATCAATTTCTTTTCCCAATTCAACAGATAAGTCTCTTACCATTCTAGGGAATCTATTAAACACAGTATCTAATGGCAACATTCTAATCTTCATAACTAAATCTTGAAGTTCTGAAGTTGTTCTCGCTACTTGTTCTAATGTTTCATTTAAATCATTGATTTTAAGTTCGCTTCCTATTTGTTCTAACCTGGTTCTATTAATAACTAATTCTGAAACCATGTTCATAAATTTATCTAATCTCTCTAAATCAACTCTTACAGATTGATGTACTTTTTTATGAACTGCAGGTTTTTTATCATTATCTTTAGCTACTACATTTGTACTAACAGGAGTAGTTGTCACCGCCTTCTTTGGTGCAGTTTCTATAGTTTTTGCAGCAATAACACTTTGTCCTCTCACTGGAAGTGTTGATCTTAAATCCTTTGTCATAACTTTCTCTACTTCAGAAACAGCTTTAACAAGGCTATTCATAAATTCTTCACTCTTGTGAGTAACTACAATTAAAGAAAAATTTAAGTCAAAATTTTCTTGTTCCAAATCTTCTGTTGTTGGTACGGCTTTTACTATTTCACCATGAGCTTCTATGGCTTGGACAATCAAGAAAGCTCTTGCAGATTTTAATAAGGTTTTTTCATCTAAAAATACATTCATTTCTATTACGTTGAAATTCTTATCTACTGCTTGCGATAATATGCTTAAGTCATATTCATTTAATTGCACTTTGCTAAAGTTATCTTCATTTTCTAAAACATTACTATTATCTTCAATTACATTATCAGCATCATCAATTCTACTAGTTTCAAGTGAGGCATGATTAATTGATATTTCCTCTAATTCTTTGATTATGCCTTCTATTTCCACGTCTTCACTACCGCTTTCTGTTATTCCATCTACCATTTGTTCTAACGTATCTAAACATTTAAATAGTACAGTTACCACTTGCTGACTAACTTTTAGGTCACCTTCTCTAAATTTTGATAATACGTCTTCCATTTTATGCGTTAATTCAGACATTCTTGAATAACCCATAGTAGCGGCCATTCCTTTAATTGTATGAGCAACTCTAAAAATCTCGTTTACTTTATCGATATTTTCTGGTTCTTGTTCTAAAAGAAGTAATGATTCATTTAAAGTTTGAAGATTGTCCATTGATTCTTCAAGAAACATTGATAGGTATTGTGCAGTATCCACTTGGTTGACCCCCTTTAACGTTTTTTATAAATAAATGTAGAAGCTTTTTCAAAATTATAATCTTTATAATTATATATACTCTCTGTAGCACCCACGAAAAACACACCGTCTTTTTTTAAAGATTTAGAGAACTTTTCATAGATTTTGTCCTTCACATCAGAATTAAAATAAATAACAACATTTCTGCACACAATTGCGTCAAAGTTATTTTCGTAATCATCTATTATCAAATCATGTCTTTTAAAAGTTACAATTTTCTTAATAGAATCTTTTACAATATACTTATCGTTGATTTTTAAAAAATATTTATTCAAATCTGAAGAAGAAATATTTTTTATTTCTGTTTCACTAAATTCGCCCTTTTGTGCTCTATTTAAAATTGTCAAATCTATATCTGTAGCTAGTATTTTGGTTCTACTTAAAGCACCCAACTTATCCATTAGAATTGCTATTGAATAAGGCTCTGCCCCTATAGAGCAAGCAGCACTCCAAATTTTAATTTGTCCTGTTGTACTATTAATTATTTTTGATAACTCAGCATTGAATCCATCAAAGATATCTGGATTTCTAAAAAATTCTGTAACATTTATTGTAATATAATCAAGAAACTTTTGCCTTAACTCCTTATCAACTTTAAGTGCTGCTATATAGTCGTCAAAAGCTTTATATCCATTTCTATTCATAAGGCTTACAATTCTTCTATTTAATTGTAACTCTTTATAGGCAGATAAATCAATTTTAAATTCTTTATAAACCCATTGTTTAAACTGTTGGATATCCATATTTACCTCCCTGTCGAAGAACAAATATTTATAATCTCATCAACAACACTAGCTAAAGGGATAACTTTATCTACTTTACCTGTTTCAAAAGCAGCTTTGGGCATTCCATATATGGTACAAGAATCTTTATCTTGCGATAAAGTTATCCCCCCATTTTCTTTAATTTTCACAATGCCTTCTGCTCCATCTCGTCCCATTCCAGTCAATACTATACCTAGGAGTTTTCCCTTATACACATTAGAGGCTGAGATAAAAAGTTTATCTGCTGCTGGTCTAACGCCCCAAATAGCAGGATCAGAATTTAGATGAATCCTGTTATCATTTTCTACTTCCATGTGATATCCTCCAGGTGCAATATACACTGTGTTCTTTTCAATTACTTCAAAATCTTTTGCTTCAACAACTTTTATTTTACTGTTTAAATTCAATCTATTTGCAAAATCCTTAGTCATACCTACAGGCATATGTTGCACAACAAACACCGGCATTCCAAGATCTGATGGTAAATTTGGTATTATAGTATTTAAAGCCTTAGGACCGCCGGTAGAGGCTCCAATAACTACTGCATCTATTTTTTTGCGTGGAATCAAATAAACCACCTCATTACTTATATATATTTTGTTCCTAACCCTACAGTTCGAAGTTGGACACTTCCATCATTCAAATCAAATATCATAGTCCTTCCTTTAGAGCCTCCGGTATCCTCAGAAATAATAGGAATTGATAGCTTTCCAAGAATTTCTTTAACCGATTTGCAATTTCTATTACCTATATCCATAACCATACTTTTATCAGAGAAATTGAACATCGAAGCTCCACCAGCTATTTTAGCAGTTAATCTTTTAGTATTTGCACCATATTTTTTTAAATCTTCGACTAATATAGGAATCGCGAGATCCGCAAATTTAAGCGGATTCGTAATATTTGAGAATTGAAGACTATCAGGAAGCATGATATGCACTAGCCCACCTGTCTTCAACACATTATCATAAAGAGCAATCCCTATACAAGAACCAAGACCAATTGTCATAATTTTGTCAGGAGCTTTTGAGATATTTGCATCAGCTATACCAACTTTTATTTCTTTTCCAGCACCAAGTTCCATATTTCACCGTACTCTAAAGCAAGTCTTTTTCTTGTTCTGTAAGAATTTTTTCTAAATCTAATGTTATGACAATTTTATCTTCTATTTTGACTAGTCCTTTTAAATATCTTCTTGATATTCCGCCAATAACTTCTGGTGCTTCTTCCATCATATCTGTATTTACATCCTTAACTTCGGAAACTAAATCAACAATCATTCCATACTTTCCATGTTTTTGATTAGAAACAATTATTTTAGAATCACTAGTAGTTATCTCGCCCCTTAAATTAAATCTTTTTGCTAAGTTAATTATAGGCAATATTTTTCCTTCGTAATTTATGACTCCTTCAATAAATTCTGGAGAATCAGGTATTTGAGTAGTAGTCTCATAGCCTAATATTCTCTCGACATTCATAATATCCGTAGCATAATATATACCATTAATAGAAAAAATCAAGATTTTAAATTCCCTATTTTCCATGACACTATCACTCCTATAGTACAAATTTTTCCACTTCAATAGTTCCGTCTTCTCCTTGATATGCATGTAGCTTTCTACATGACGTATCTAAACGTACTTCCTTAGGTCCTATAGCCAAAACAGTATTTACGTGTGCTATCTCTGCAAAAATATGTCCTGTCTTAGGAACAATAAGTTTTGTGGAAACTCCAGCTTCACTTCCTACAATACCAACTTTAATTGTCTCTTGTGCCTTAATAACTCCGCCTCTAGCAATACTACTTTCGCTATTAAATATAACACTCTTACCTGCTGAAATATACGATACATATTGTCCTTTTCCTGTAAGTATTACATCTCCAGAACATTCAAGATTTGAATCTTGACAGTATTCGCATATAATATCATAAGTATCATAGGTTTCTGATTTAAGCACTTCTTTTCTTTCTTTTATTAATTGTAGTAAATTTTTAAGTTCATCTATAGATTTTATATTGCTAGGTCCTACTCCAATTAGTAAATCCTTTATATTTACAAAAAGCTTTCCACCACATAGCCCTGGATTCTTTATTACATCCTTGCATATCGATGGTATTTTGCTAAATTTCTTTTCTATAAGCATCATTATTACTTGCCCAGTAGTGGTTTTTGGATCCAATGCATTTAATTGTTTTAATTGCTCATATGACTTGATTACTCCATCCAGTCTTTGTTCTAACGAATCTAAATGATCAATATATTCAATTTTATTTACATCTTCTTTTCCAGCTTTTAAATCAGAATGTATAACATTATTCTTAACTATAATATCACCATCACTGATAATCTTTGCATCTAATACACTATTATGAACTTCAACACCATGTCCTGATGTCACAGTCATTCCATCTTTTACGTCACCTTTAACTATTACGTCTCCTATGAAATTAATGTTTCCTGATTTCATATCTACGTCGCCACTTACTTCGTGACAATTGAAAACATTAAATATATTCTTTTTAATATAAGGTTTACCATCACACTCAGCAATCACCTTTTCATCTACAACTTGGCAATTTTCACCTGCTGTAATTGTTAGTGGCTTTCCTTTTTTCTTTTTCTTAACTATGCCCAAAATATTTTGACCATCGTGTCCTTCTTTTCCTTTAACAAGTTCAGCTATTACTTGGCCCTTTTTTACTGGTTCAATATAGCCTATACTCTTATAGTCAATTTTCTGACCTTTATCTTTTTTTTCTTCCATTATTTCTTTATTAGTTTTAAAATTAATGATAATCTTGTCATCCTCATCATTAACAACTTCAGTTCCAACGGCTATTTTAAGATTTACACAACCTTCTGCTAATACTTTCTCCGTAAGATTCTCTTCAATTATTCCATACTTTATATTTTTTTCTCCAAGATAATTTTTTATTTCTTCTACAGTAAACTTTGGCGGAAAAATTTCTTGTTTCACTCTAGATTTTAAAGTAATATTCTCCGATGGAAGTGAATCAATTAAGGTATATACTTTTTGAGGTTCATACTTTATATCTATATATGCTTCCATTTTATCTTGACTAGTAGCAATATTTACAATCCTCTTTGAAGAAATTTCATGTAGAATAGTTTCTATACTATCCCCTTCTTTGATATCGACTCTAGATGTAACCTCTTTACCGTTAATCAATAATTTAATTTCTTTATCCGCAGAAATTTTTGCAAAACTACCACCTTCTAATGGGTTTTTCACAATAATTTTGCCATCAACTACAGAAATTGTTCCATTAATAGTTTCTTTTTTTTCAACTTCAATCTCTTTCTCTAAAAGAACTTGATCTTCGTTTTCTAAAATAACTCCATTTTCTGAAACACTATTATCTTCACTTACATTTTCTTCAAGGGTTACTTCAATTTCTACAGATCTGTGAAAAAAGCTCTTTTGTCTTATAACTTTATACTTTAAATCCTTTTTAGAAATTTTTAATTCCTCTGAAGCCTTTTCAATACATTCCTCAAGAGTTTTACCCTCAAAACACCTTATTTCCATCTTTTTTCCCCCTGTTCTGTGTCATTTTATTATCGACCAATTGCTTTTATAACTTTAATCAATTTTTAATTAATTTTTATTATTTAATTAAATTTTAAATTCAGCTATTCATCTATACTTTTTTTAAAATTAATTTTAATTAAATCCTATGTATAATATTACCTTATGCTTACATGAAAATAAATATCCTTCACTATAAAATTATAGTTTCTATTGAAACTTAGTTTTTACACTTTTCTCATACTCTTTAACCATTTGCATATATCCTTGAACTATAGACTTTACAACATTGTTATCATCAACATTATATTCTATCTCTTCTATCTTTCTTATTGGTACTACCCCTAAAGGGGTTGTAGACATAAAAGCTCCATCAAAATCTCTAAGTTCATCTACATTTATAGTCCGTTCTTCAACTTGGTATTGCAATCCAGTACATATCTCTAAAATTTTACTACGAGTTATTCCTGGTAACACCTTATCTATAGCAACTGTTACTATTTTTTCACCTTTTACAAAATACATATTTGAACGACTTCCTTCAGTAATTGTATTATCCTCGTTTACTAATATTACTTCTAATAAATTTCGTTCTGCTATAACTCTATTTGTTTCTGCTCTTAATGAGCTATCAACAATTTTGGAATTTGGTTTAATCCTCTTACCGTAGAATAAGCCTGTATTCACTCCATAAACATACTCTTTATCTTCTAGATGATTTCTTTCAATAAAATATCCATAAAAGTTTTTTTCATTTTCCTTTACGTTAAATACAAGCTTTATTATTCCATTTTCAATTTTATTTACTTCTATTAATAATGATATCTTTTTTTTAATTTCATCAGAATCTAACCACAAAGCAGCATTTTCTAATTTAAATGTATTAATTAATCTGCTCAAATGATCATTTAAAAAAAGTGGAACATTATTAAAGATTCTTATAACTTCATAATAATTTTTCCCATTGTTTTTAAAATTGAGTCCAAATTCTTTAACTTCTTTTACAGTATCGTTTTCAAGATAATAACTATTAATTGCTTCCATATTTATTACCTCCACCTAAGAATTTCTATAGAGTCATGACCTTTTTTATAGTTGATAAGATACGGATTTCCAACAAGATTCAATAAAGGTGCATCAGAAGTAGAATCCGAAAACATATAAGAATTCTCCCAATCAACCTCTAATTCCTCTTTTTCAATTTCATTCATAAGTTTTTTTACTTTGATCTGTCCCTTGTTGTTATCTCCTAGAATTTCCGGGATAAACTTGCCCTCTTTAACACTAATCTCAGTTCCAATTATTTTATCCACTTCAGGTATCGCATACATTTCTTTCAGATAAAATTCTGGTGATGCTGATATTAAATAAATAAGACAATTCTCTTCCTTTAATTTCTTTATCATTGAAATAGCATCTTCATAAAATATATTTGATAAAACCTTAGAATAAAACTCCTTTACTAAAATTTCCATTTCTTTTTCATCTATACCTGCAATAAATCTTAAAAAAACTTGTTTTACTTTTTTCTCATCATAATATTTTAAAGAATATAAAAAGAAAGCACCCAAGCTCCTAGGTAAATGTTTTATTAGACCTGGATTCCTTTTAAGCATAAATATATAGAACTGTATAAGTGTCTCCCTTTTTGTTATAGTAAAGTCTATATCAAAGATGCCAATCTTAACCATAGCAAATTCCCCTTTCGGTATTTCTTCCAGACACCTTTTATTTTCAATCATCTATTTAACTTCGTATATTTTATAGAATAAAAGCCGCTTTAGCGGCTTTTCCACATTTCAGCGGATTATGGTTCTATTCATCACTTCCGAGCAAACTTTCATAGTAAGCAATTGCTCTATTAAACTCTTCTTCTTCTGGAACAACTAATTCTCCATCTTCATCATCGCCAACAACTTTAAATAAGTACATTGAACCATCATCTGGATTTTGAACTAAAGCAAACTCATTGTCTTCAAAAACGAAACCTTCTACTACTTCACATTGTATTTCATTACCATTTTCGTCTTCTAGAGTTACAAATAACCCCTCTTCGTGATCATGATCTTCTCCGCAACCACATTGATGTCCTTCATCATGTCCTGCACAATTGCATTCATGATTTTCTTCATGACCTCCACAGTCACATGTATCCTCATGGCAGTTACAGCCATTGTCCTTCTTTATTTCATCATTCATTTAGTTATTCCTCCTTAAGGTTTATGTATATATTTTAAACTAAAGCTTACTATAATTAAAGCATTTTTTTTGAATATTTTATACTATTATTAATATTATTTTCCTTTTATCAATTCTTAGTCAAATTTAAAAAGCACCAATATTCATTGGTGCTTTTCTTAAAATTAATCTCTTGCTAATCTCTTGTAGCTATCTAATCTCTTTTGAGCATCAAGCTTAGTTTTAGCGAATAATCCTTCTGCTAATTCAGGATTTGATTTTTGTAATGATGAATATCTTACTTCTCCAAGTAAGAAGTCATTGAATGAATCCCAATTTGGTTCTTTAGAATCTAATGTAAATGGATTTTTACCAGCATCAGCAACATCTGGATTAAATCTATACAATGCCCAATATCCGCTTTCTACGGCTTTTTTAGCTTCTAATTGAGAACATCCCATACCAACTCTTAAACCATGATTTATACATGGTGCATACGCGATCACAAGAGAAGGTCCTTTATAAGCTTCTGCTTCGCTTATTGCTTTCAATGTTTGATTTTGATTAGCTCCCATTGAAATTTGTGCAACATAAACGTAGCCATAGCTCATAGCCATCATTCCAAGGTCTTTTTTCTTTGTTTGTTTTCCAGCAGCAGCAAACTTAGCTATTGCAGCAGTTGGAGTTGATTTTGAAGATTGACCACCTGTATTTGAATAAACTTCTGTATCGAATACTAGAACGTTTATATCTTCTCCTGATGCAAGAACGTGATCTAGTCCACCATATCCGATATCGTAAGCCCAACCGTCTCCACCGAAGATCCATTGAGATCTCTTAACAAAGAAATCTTTATTATTATATAAGTCTTCTAATAATTCATTACCTGTTTTTTCTGCTTCTAAAGCTGCTATTAACGCATCAGCTCTATCTCTTGTACCTTCACCATTATTTAAGTTATCTATCCAGTTAGTTAAAGCTTCTTTTAAAGTTTCACTTACTCCTAACTCTATAGCTTTTTCTGCTTCAGCCACTAATTTTTCCCTAATAGCCTTAACACCAAGGTACATACCTAATCCAAACTCAGCATTATCTTCAAATAGTGAGTTTGCCCAAGCTGGTCCATGACCTCTATGGTTTTTAGTGTATGGTGTTGCAGGAGCTGATCCACCCCAGATTGATGAACATCCTGTAGCATTAGCTACCATCATTCTATCTCCGAATAATTGAGTTACTAATCTAGCATATGGTGTTTCTCCACAACCTGCACAAGCTCCTGAGAACTCAAGTAATGGTTGTTCGAATTGACTTCCCTTAACTGTAGATTTATTCATTGGATTTGCCTTTGGTTTTAATGTATTAGCAAATTCCCAATTAATTTTTTCATTAAGTTGTGATTCAAATGGCTTCATTATAAGTGCCTTTTCTTTAGCTGGACATACTTGAGCACAGTTTCCACAACCTGAACAATCTTCAACTGCTAATTGAATTTTAAAGTTTAATCCCTTAGCTCCTGTTGCTGCTTTTGATACAAAGCTTTCAGGTGCTTTTAATACTTCTTCTTCATCTAAAAGGAAAGGTCTTATAGCTGCGTGTGGACACACATAAGAACATTGATTACATTGAATACAATTATCTATTTGCCACTCTGGAACATTGATTGCAATACCTCTCTTTTCGTAAGCAGCAGTTCCAGCTGGATATGTTCCATCAACCATACCATTATTGATTAAATCTCCAACAGTTAGCTTGTCCCCTTCTTGTCTATTCATTGGGATTAAGATATTTTTAATGAATTCTGGAACGTCTTTAGTATCAGTACTTTCATCAACTGCATCTTTCCAGCTTTCAGGTATATCTATTTTAACAATTGATTCAACACCTTTATCTATTGCAGCGTTGTTCATATTAACAACTTTTTCACCTTTTTTACCATATGACTTAACAACGGCTTCTTTTAAGTATTTAACAGCATCCTCTACTGGGATTATGTTAGCTAATTTAAAGAACGCAGATTGCATTATCATGTTAATTCTTCCACCAAGACCGATTTCTTGTGCTATTTTAACAGCATCGATTGTGTAGAATTTAATATCATTTTTAGCTATGTATTGTTTATAAGCTGCTGGTAAATTCTTTTCAACTTCTTCTGGAGACCAGATTGAGTTTAATAAGAAAGTTCCATTTTTCTTTAAACCGTCTAAAACATTATATTTATATACATAAGATTGGTTATGACATGCAACAAAGTCTGCCTTATTTATTAAGTAAGGAGATTTAATCTTATTGCTACCAAATCTTAAGTGAGAAATTGTTATACCACCTGATTTCTTTGAATCATATGCAAAGTAACCTTGTGCATACATATCAGTGTGATCTCCGATAATTTTGATTGCAGATTTATTAGCACCAACTGTACCATCTGACCCAAGTCCCCAGAACTTACATGCAGTAGTTCCTTTAGGAGTTGTATCTAAGTCTTCTCCAGCTGGAATTGATGTAAATGTAACATCATCTACGATACCAACTGTAAAGTGATTCTTTGGCTCATCTTTCTTTAAGTTATCGAAAATACCTATGATATGAGCTGGTACAGTATCCTTAGAGCCTAAGCCATATCTTCCACCAACTATTAGTGGAGCATTTTCTTTTCCATAGAAAGCACTCTTAACTTCTAGATATAATGGTTCACCTTCAGCACCAACTTCTTTAGTTCTGTCTAATACTGCAATTCTCTTAACTGTGCTTGGAATTGCTTTAAGTAAATGTTCAATTGAAAAAGGTCTAAATAAGTGAATATTCACTAAACCGTATTTTTCTCCGTTAGCATTTAAATGATCTATAACTTCTTCAGCTAATTCACAAATTGATCCCATAGCGATGATGATATTTTCTGCATCTTCAGCACCATAGTAATTCATTAACTGATAGTTAGTTCCTCTTAATTTATTTATTTCTGCCATATATCCTTCAACAATAGCAGGAAGGGCATCATAATATTTATTTACAGTTTCTCTTTGTTGGAAATAAATATCTGGATTTTCTGCAGTACCTCTTGTTACTGGATGATCTGGATTTAAAGCCTTTCTTCTAAATGCTTCTATTGCATCCATATCAACAAGCTTTGCTAATTCAGCATATTCAAGTTGTTCTATTTTTTGTATTTCATGAGAAGTTCTAAATCCATCAAAGAAGTTTACAAATGGAACACTGCCTTTTATAGCTGATAAATGAGCAACAGCTGATAAATCCATTACTTCTTGAACTGAACTTTCTGCAAGCATAGCAAAACCAGTTTGTCTTGCAGCCATTACATCTCCATGATCTCCAAAAATATTTAATGTACTTGTAGCAAGAGCTCTAGCTGAAACGTGGAACACGCCTGGTAAAAGTTCTCCAGCTATTTTATACATATTAGGTATCATTAATAAAAGTCCTTGAGATGCAGTGTATGTTGTTGTTAATGCACCAGCTTGTAAAGAGCCATGAACTGCGCCTGCAGCCCCTGCTTCTGATTGCATTTCTACAACCTTTACTGTTTGTCCAAAAATATTTTTAACGCCTTGAGCTACCCATTCATCTACATGTTCAGCCATTGGTGATGATGGAGTAATTGGATAAATAGCTGCCATGTCTGTAAAAGCATATGATATATATGCTGCTGCAGTATTTCCATCCATAGTTTTCATCTTTCTCATGGTTTACACCTTCCTTTTATGTAATTTATATTTTTAAGTTAACCTTAAAGCAATGGAATGTTAAATTTATAACAATCACAATCACTAAAACTACTAGGGGGTATTGTTGTTACACTCCTACTATACTACAACCTTTCTTCAATGCCAATTATGATATTTTGATGAAAATTACATTATGTTATTAATTTCCTTTGTTAACTGTCCTATGCGGTAATTTACGCTTAATTACTGGCTAATTCTCCAAAAGTCATTAAATTGATAAATTTAGTTTTATTTATAATAAAACTATTTTCTGTATAATTATGGAGTTTAGCTAAATTTCTACCCATTTAGTGTATAATTAAGTATAATAATCCCCCTTTTTCTTTTACTTATCTCTTGTAATTTGATATTTTTCTCTATAAACTACTTATAAGATTATGTTTTATATATAATTTTTATTTTAATATTATACTTACAATTTTTATTCTAATATTTTATTTATATATACTGCATTAAGTTTTATAAAATTATATTTTTTAGGAGTCTGCATTTTTTATGATAAATTTTAGATTAGCCACTACACTTTTAGTATTGTTATTTATAATTTTAATTGGCTTTAGTTATAAAACTTTAGAAGAAAAGCTTTGTAACAATCTTGTATTATACGTGTCTAATGAACCTTTAAATAGCAAAGTAACTTCAATTCGCAGTTTTAACCAAGCTGTAAATATTAACATAACACCCAGAAAAACTCCTGTATATAATGAGTCACTTAAGGTTGTTTATTTAACTTTTGATGATGGTCCTTCCCAAAATACTCTAACAATATTAGATATTCTAAAAGAAAAAAACGTTAAAGGAACATTTTTTGTTAACTATCATCCTAATTGCGATGCTATATACAAAAAGATTCATGAAGATGGACATGCTATTGGCAATCATACTTATTCTCATGATTTTTCTCGTATTTATCAAAGTGAATCTGCCTTTTTTGAAGACTATGATAAACTTAATTCATATCTTCAATCAATAATAGGTTTTGCTCCAGATATTATGAGATTTCCTGGCGGTTCAAATACTGGCTATGGAAAAAATGATATTATGAAATCACTTACAAAAGAATTAAAAACCCGTGGCATAGAATATTTTGATTGGAATTCTTTAAATGGAGATGCTGAAGGACAAGCTCTGAATAGAAACCAACTTATTGAGAAAGTAAAACATACTTCTCTTAATAAAAATAAATTAATAGTACTAATGCATGATTCAAATACAAAACAAAGTACAGTTGATTCATTGCCAGAAATTATTGATTACTTTAGTAGCCAAGGTTATATTTTCTCACCTTTAGCTAAAGGAGGATTTTCTATACAATATACTAAATAAATTATAAATAGCTATGACAAAATGTTTTAAAAACATTTTGTCATAGCCACTCCTTATGCCTTCTTCAATCCTTGAATATATTTTTCAGCCATTAACGCTGCTATGGTTCCATCACTTACAGCTGTAGTAATCTGCCTAAACAATTTTTCTCTAACATCTCCAGCAGCATAAACCCCTTTTATATTAGTCTCCATTGTAGCTTCATTTGCTATTATATATCCTGACTCATTTACATTAACAAAATCCCTAAATATTTCAGTCTTTGGAGTAACACCTATAGCAACAAAGATTCCATCAATGGAAATCTTTCTATTTTTCTTAGTAACAGTATCTTCAAGGACTACATATTCTACAAAATCTTCACCACAAACTTTTTTCACATCACTATTCCATATAATTTCAATATTAGGATTTCTATTAACTTCATTAAGATTTACTCTTTCTCCATTAAAATAATCCTTCCTCCTAATGATCTTTACGTTACCAAATCTACTTAAATATATTGCTTCTTCTAATGCAGTATTTCCTCCGCCTACAACTGCTATGGATTTATTTCTATAAAAACCTCCATCACAAACAGCACAGTAATGTATTCCGCGACCTGCATATTTTTCTTCTTCTTCTACTGGTAACTTTTTAGGTTCAGCTCCAGTTGCTATTATAACAACCTTTGGCTTATATATATATTTATAAGTTTCAATAACTTTATCTATATCTGTAATCTTAATAGATATAATGCTATCATACTCTTCTATTTTTGCACCCAAGCCTTTCGCTTGTTCAAGCATTTTATCAGCTAAATCATTGCCATCAATGGATAAATGTCCTGGATAATTTTCCACTGTATATGTCTGCCTTATTTGACCCCCTGAAACCATATCTTCAAAAACCACAACATCTAAATTAGCTCTAGCAGCATAAATTCCAGCAGTTAAACCAGCAGGACCGCTTCCTATGATAAATACATCTATTTCTCTTAACAGTTTATTTTGTTCATCCATTATATCTCCCCTCTTATTGATTTTTAATAAATATACTCCCTACCAGTATATTATACCCCATTGTTTTCGTATACAAATTATAATAAAAATGATATATTTTTTCTTATAATTATTAACTTAATCAAAATAGTTTAATCAATAGTTTTTCTCAATTAAATTCCATTTTAAATATTTGAATTTCAATGATTTTTAAATTATAATATAATCATCCAAGAGTTAGGGAGGGTTTTATAATGAAGATAAAATGTATTAATAACGATATGTGTTCAAGTATATCTATAGGCAAAGAATACTTAGTAGTTGAAGAAGGCCCAGAATACTTTGTTATTTTAGATGATATTAACAATGAAACTACATGTAAAAAATCAAGATTTGTTGTTGTTGAAGACGGGGATATGTGCAAAAAAGTAAAAGCTACAATAAATGAATTAAATTATCAACTTGAACATGATAATAAGGATATAAAAGATTTTAGTATCAGAAAAAACTCAAAAGGTGCTATAAAAGAAATAATAATAAAGTTTAATTATTAAAATTAAATTTCCCAAATATAAAACCTCACTAAGGTGAGGCTATTTCTTTTTTTGCGTGAGTAATAAGTCTACTATTCTTTTCATATTTTAATTATGGAAGGATGGTGAAATGATGAAGTTTAAAAGGTTATTATCCTTATGTCTCTGCCTTATGCTAGTTCTGACAGGGTGTAAAAACACCGTTGTAGATGATAAAAAACCTTCATGTAATTATTACACTAATTTATTTATACAGAACATGAATACTAATAAAATCAAATCTATTTCTGTTTATGAAACCAATTACAGCAAAGACAAAGTTTTAAATACGGAACTTTATTACATAATTAAAAATCTCTTTGATAGCCTGAAAAAAGAAAACTTTCTAGACGAGCCAATGTATACTCCAGAAAATCCTGTTTACAGATACTATATTACTTTCTCAAACGATAAAACATTTGTTATTGATGTATATAATGAAAATTACTTAACCCTGTATCCTTGGGACGGAAAATACCAAAAAGATTTTATAGATATTTCTAATGCTCCAAAATCTTATAATTTGCACGGATTATCAAAATATCTCTTCCCAAGGTTGTAACTGATCTTAGCTGACATATTTTTAAGATTACTTTTAAAAAGGTTCGACTAACTTATTTTTAGTCAAACCTTTTTTTTATTTTAATTCAGGTAATTTAGAACTTAAATCAATTATATATTCTTTTAGAATTGGATGTACATAATATGGTGCTATATCACTTAATGGCTTTAGTACAAATTGTCTTTGGTGCATTCTTGGATGAGGCAAAATAACCTCTTCATCATCGCTTATGAAATCATCATAAAATATTATATCTAAATCCAAGGTTCTAGGTCCCCACTTTATTGTTCTTTCTCTCTTTAATTCTTTTTCTATAGTAAGAAGTAACCCCATAAGTTCCTTTGGATATAATAAAGTTTTTATCTCAAAAGCACAATTTAAAAATTCTTCTTGATCTGTATATCCCCAAGGTTCAGTATTATAGAACTTAGATATTTTTTCTACTTGAATAGTATCTCTAGAATCCAAAAGTTCAATAGCTTTTTTTATATTTCCCATTTTGTCTCCAATGTTTGAACCTGCAGATATAAAAGTTCTATGCCACTCTCTTTCAATTTCCACAGCTGCATAATCTAATGGCTTTCCAATAGGTGCCCAAGGTTTCTTTAGCATTAACTTAACTCTCTTGATATCTTTAAATGTAGTTAATATAAACTTACAAGTCTCCTCCGCCGCTTTTTCTATCAAGTCATATGTATTCTCCTTAAAAAATTTATCAACCTGATCACACACAATGCCATAATGAACAGATTTCGTTAGGTCATCTGTATTTCCTGCTTCCCGCATATCTAAATATAATTCCATAGATAAAATAAACTTTTGCCCCAAAGTTTTTTCTTCTTTAAACACGCCGTGGTTAGCATATATTTCTAAATCTTTTATGATTATCTTATCCATTTATTCTCCTTAATAATAGCATTTGTCATTTTTGCTGCTCTAAAATTTTCTTTTATATCATGAACTCTTACAAAATCGCATCCTTTCATTATACCAATTACAGTAGTTGCGACAGTTCCTTCTACTCTTTCATCAGTAGGTAACTCTAAAGTAGTACCTATTACCGATTTCCTAGATGTGGCCAATAATATAGGATAACCCAAAGATTTTAGTTCATCCACCCTATTAATTGCCTCTAAATTTTGTTTATAATCCTTAGCAAAACCAATACCAGGATCTAAAATTATATTTTCCTTTTTAACTCCCGCATTTAAAGCTATATTGATGCTCTCTACAAGGTCTTTTTTCATATCTTCTATCAAATCCTCGTAGATATTGTTCTCTCTATTATGCATTAAGCAAGAAGCTACATCATATTTAGCTGCTACAGATGCCATATTCTTATCTTTTTTAAATCCCCACACATCATTTATTAATGTAGCCCCAGCCTTAACCGCAGCTTCTGCTACTTCTGATTTATATGTATCTATCGAAATCACAACATCGGTTTCCTTTGATAAAGCTTCTATAACAGGAATAACTCTCCTTAATTCTTCTTCTATATCAACAAAAGCACTGCCAGGCCTTGTTGATTCACCACCGATATCAATTATATCAGCACCTTCATCAATCATTCTTTTTGCTTGCTCTATTGCTAAATCCACTTGATTAAATTTTCCTCCATCAGAAAACGAATCTGGAGTTACATTCAAAATCCCCATTATGTATGTTTTTTCACCTAGTATAAACTCCCTTTTTCCAATCTTCAAAGAGTATCCCACCTTTTATTAATATATTATGCAAAGATTTTTCTTTTCCTTTGTCCAATTGCAAAGTTCTATAGCACTACAATTATAACAACTTCTAGACTTTTTATCAGCAATATATATTATTTCCTCCAAAGAAAACCTCTCATTACTGCTGTTTCTATGATTTTTAATACATGAAAGTATTTTCTCCTTCTCAGCTTCAGAAAATCCAATGTTCTTAAGGATTATATCTGCAAGTTCTACACTTGCAATATCATGTGGAATATTAGCTTCATATTGCTTATATCGTCCAATATCATGAAGTAATGCTACTGCATAAATTATTTCCTTTTTGTAATCTAGATTATTTTCTAAGACTATTATATAAGCAATTCTTGCTACATCAAGAAAATGTTCTAAATTATGTTTGCAAAAAATTCTATTTTCTTCATAGGTGTTATTTCTTTTTAGCGCTTCTTTATATAAAGAGTTTTCTAATATTTCATTAACTACCTCCATATTACAACCTCCTTTCAGCTTAACAGTACCATTAAACTATTATAAATTATTATAATAATTTTATAAACCTGTAAATTCGCTAATATTTATTATAAAACTATGTTGAATATATTTGTTCTTATAGTTATACTTTATATAAAAACATATTGATAGTTATACTTTATATAAAACATATTACAGGAGGAAATAATGATTAAAGGCGATTTTCATATTCACAGCACAGCGTCAGATGGCACCTTATCACCTACAGAAATTGTTACTTTAGCAAAAAACAATGGAGTAGATGTTATAGCCTTAACTGATCATGACAATACAAAAGGAGTTGAAGAAGCTATCTTAGCAGGATTAACTCATAATATAAAGGTTATACCTGGTGTAGAACTCTCTACCCTTTTTAATAATGAAACTATTCACATATTAGGATTCTTTAAAGATGACCAATATAAAAACCCAAAGTTACAAGCATTTTTTGACTCCATAGAGAATAGTAGAATTAGTCGTGCAGAAAAAATTATTTCTAACCTAAAAAAACATTTTGATGTATCTATAGAATATGAAAAGGCAGCAAAAAAAGCTAATGGAGTTATAGCAAGACCACATCTAGCCAAAACAATTATTGATGCTGGATATCCTTATACTTATGATGAAATATTCGATACAATGTTATCTAATAATAGCCCTGCCTATATTCCAGCAATAGAACTTTCAACAGATGAAGGTATAAAAATTTTAAAATCTTTTGGTGCAAAAGTAATTTTAGCACACCCTGTACTCATAAGAAAAAATTCTATTGAGGAACTAATTAAACTTAATTTCGATGGTATAGAAGCTAGATATATTCAAAACAATTCTGAAGCTACTAAAAAGCTACTGAAAATA
Source organism: Clostridium cellulovorans 743B (assembly GCF_000145275.1). Classification (NCBI taxonomy): domain Bacteria; kingdom Bacillati; phylum Bacillota; class Clostridia; order Eubacteriales; family Clostridiaceae; genus Clostridium; species Clostridium cellulovorans. Next base: position 2,055,331 of record NC_014393.1, on the reverse strand, counting down.
GCTAAGAAGAATAATCTTTTAGTTACTGCAGGTTCAGACTTCCACACAGAAGACCCTATTGATACACGTCATGGAACAATAGGCTCATGTCCTTTATCTGATACGGAATTACAGATATTCTTAGATAGTTTAGAATAATTCTAAAAATACCAATGCTTATACTTCTTAAAGTAAAATAATCCACTATTAATATCACTTGGCAAATATAATACTGTATAATATTTTTTAATTAAAAATTTTCAAGGTAAAATTATGTGAATCTAAAAAAACAGGGTTACTCAAAGAGTACCCTGTTTATATATGTACTTTATATTATTATCACTGATAGATACTACAATTAAATATAATCAATATTTTCAAGTTTCATCATCATCTTTCTCATCTACTACTTGCAAACTATCAATTAATTTTCTTATTATAAGATAAAGAAAAGCAATTATCCCTCCAGCTAAAAATACAAAAACACTTCTAACTGCTAAACAATTCGCTTTAGTAAGTATATAAGCAAATCCTAGAAGATATAAACCAATTGTTATCACAATAATCATTGGTATTATAATAGGAAACAAAGCCTTTTTCATATTCTTCCCAGCTTTCTTTTGTATTATTAAAATTGAAACATATAAATTATATTTAAACTATCTAATTTTTTCTGTAAAATCTATATTGATGTTTCATAAATTCACCAGCTAACAAATATAATTTAAAATTTTTTTCTTTTTAAATCGTATACATAAAATACTTCTATAGTGACTATATCATGTTGTAATTATTTTGTAAATATATTTGTATCTATCCATTTATAATATAGACTCTGAACTTAATAGAAATCTATTTAAAAACCTAAATTTATTAAAATTATTTTTCTTAAATATATTAAACGCATTAAAAATTGCCTATAGATGATGAAATTAACCATCTATAAGCAATTAACTTTTAACAAACAACTATTCTTTTCTAAGCTTCTATTAAGAACGCTTCGTAACATCTTGCAGTTTCATAAATATCTGCTTTACTAGCAACTTCAAAAGGCGCATGCATATTCTGAAGTGCCACACCACAATCGATAACTTCCATTCCATATTCTGCTGTAATGTACGCTATAGTTCCACCACCACCTTGGTCAACTTTACCAAGTTCAGCAGTCTGCCAAGAAACATTATGCATTTCCATTATCCTTCTAATTTCAGCCATAAATTCTGCATTAGCATCATTGCAACCAGATTTACCTCTTGAACCAGTGTACTTTGCAAAAACTACACCTTTTCCAAAATAAGCACAATTTCTTTTTTCCATTACTGCCGGGAAATTTGGATCAAAAGCAGCAGTCACATCCGATGAAAGCATTTTTGAGTTAGCTAAAGTTCTTCTTAATTTCATTTCACTATATTGTCCAGCAACATCCATCACTTCTGCTAAGGAATTCTCAAAAAATTTCGAATGTGCTCCAGTCGCTCCAACACTTCCTATTTCTTCTTTATCAACTAATAAAGTAGCAATTGTCTTCTTTGGATTTTTAACCTCTAACATAGCCATGAACGACGTATAGGAACAAATCCTATCATCATGACCATATGCCATAACTAAACTTCTATCAAAGCCTAAATCTCTTGCTTTCCCTGCTGGAACCACTTCAATTTCTGCAGATACAAAATCTTCTTCTGTAATATCATATTTCTCATTTAAAAGTTTTAATACGTTTAGTTTCACTTTACTCTTTTCATCTTTATCCTTTATAGGAATACTTCCTACTAAAAGATTTAAGTTTTCACCTTCAATTCCCTTTGCTAAAGTTTTAGTCATTTGATCTGCAGATAGATGTATTAATAAATCAGAAATACAGAAAACTGGATCATTATCATCTTCTCCTATTACTATATTGACTACAGTTCCATCTTTTTTGACTACCACTCCATGAATTGCTAGGGGAATAGCAACCCATTGATATTTTTTTATTCCTCCATAATAATGAGTATCAAGCATCGCTAAATCTGAATCCTCATATAATGGATTTTGCTTCAAATCTAATCTTGGTGAATCTATATGTGCTCCTAACATATTTATACCTTCTTCAAAACTTTCAGTTCCAATAGTATATAAAACTAAAGTTTTTCCTTTACTAGAAGCATATATCTTATCACCTGGCTTTATTGGAGTTTTTTCACTAATTATTTTATGTAAATTTTTATATCCTTGAGCTTCTGCAAGATTTATAAACTCAGTAACACATTCTCTTTCCGTTTTACATTTTGACATAAAACTTTTGTATCCCTCGCTAAATGCAAAAACTTTATTTAAATCTTCTTCTGAATATTTTTCCCATGCATTTTCGTATTTTTTTATAAGTTTTGAGCTAATCTCTTCTGTCATTGGTCTTCTCCTTTTATGATGTAATTATATATAATAATACTAGATAACTTTATAATATTCAAATTAAAGCCATCTTTTCTTTTTGAAAAAATATATAAGTATTCCTGAGGAAATTATCATTATTGCAAAAATAATATAAAATGCATAATCATTATCTGCCAGTGGCATATTTTTCACATCCATACCAAAAATACTTGTGATAATACTTACTGGAAAGAAAATTCCTGTAATTAAGCTGAACGCTTTCATAAGTTCATTAGTTTTATTTGCTGTTTCAGCTTCAAAAGCTTCTCTTACTTGCCCTATGTCTGATACTAAACTCTCTAATGCCTGTATTAACTTATCTATCTTACTCTCTAACCCCTCAAAATATTTAGCATTTTCCGTATTTATCACCTTATTATCATTGCTTACAAGCGCATCCCCTATATATCTTAACGGATTAATATATTTCCTTATCTTAAATACAACTCTTCTGAGCCTTATTAATTCATCTATGTGTTTACGTTTCGGTCCCTTGAGAATACTTATTTCTACCCTATCCGTTTCTACCTCAATATTAGATATCACAGTATAGTTATTAACTATTATCCTATCTAAAATATAATAGACTAATATATCACATTTTGCTTCCTTTTTTAAAAGGTAACTGCATTTTATCACTTCATCAATAAAAGTATTGATTAGCAACATATTTTTTTTAGGAATCATAAGCACATTTTCTTTAGTCAAAATCAAATCTAGCTCTAGAGTATTAAGTTGACTTTCCTTATAATCTAAAAGATTTATTGAAATAAAAATAAAGCCATCAAAAAATGTTATTTTCGACGGCTGGAATCCTTGCATTGCCTCTTCGCAATAGCATTGGTCAATTTTAAACTCACGTTTTCTTTCCATAGCTTCTATCTCATTTAATATAATCCAATAAGACCCTCTATGAAAGTCAACATTACTCTCTTCCTTGAAATTATTCTCTATGTCTAATATTCTCATATAACCACCATGCCTAATATTATAGCTATAGTATTGGTTATACAACTTTATAATATACAAACTTTAATTTGTTATAACTTCACGAATTTTTATATCATGCTGCTCACAAGGCACCGTATCTACTATTTGAAAATCATAAGCCAAAGCAACTATATTAGCATTTGCAGAAAGATTAGATAAGAATCTATCATAGAATCCTCCTCCATAACCAAGTCTTCCCCCTTTTCTATCAAAAGCTAGTCCAGGAACAATAGAAAAATCTATTTCTGAAGGATTAATCTGATTTTTAAAATCAACTGGTTCCAGAATTCCTAAGGAGTTTTCTTTAAGTTCCTCTATTGACTTAATTTCAATAGCTACCATACCTTCTTCCAGTGAAATAATCTTAGGTACTGCTATCCTCTTCTTATGATTTATTGCATAATTTATCAAAGCAATAGTATCAACTTCGTCTTTATAACTGACATATGTAAAAATTAACTGAGCCTCTATAAAGCTATCAAAACCCAAAACCTTATCAAATATAGATTGATTATAAGAGGCTCTTTTATCTGCTGATAATTGACTTCTTAAGCCCTTTGCTTTTTTTCTTAATGACTTTTTTTCTTCACTAAGCATTGCTAATTATAATCCTTCTAATCTTTTATTTATTTTATCCACTGGAGTCTCTTTAGAAGTTAAACCATATCTATAATTAGCTGCTGCAGCCTCGATAATAACCGCTATGTTTCTTCCTGGTCTTATAGGCAGTACCATCTTTCTAACAGGGGTATTTAATATCTCATATGTAGTTTCATCATTTCCAAGTCTATCATAATCTCTGCCATCTTTCCACTGCTCTATATATACAATAAGATCTATATTTTTCTCTGAAAGAACAGAACTTAATCCATATAAAGCAGGTATATCGATGATTCCCATCCCTCTAACTTCAAGCATTCCCTCAGTAATGTATGGGCTTCTTCCATATAAAACACCATCAATTTCTTTTATATCAACTGCATCATCTGTAATTAACCTATGTCCTCTTTTAATAAGCTCTAATGCAGCTTCACTCTTTCCTATACCACTTTCCCCAGTTATCAATATTCCCATACCATATATATCTACCAAAACTCCATGAACTCTAGTCTCTGGTGCTAATTTTTTATCTAGATAATTCATTAATTTATTTACAAATCTAGTCGTATTATCCTCTGTCCTAAGAATCCAAATATTGTTAAGCTTTGCAAATTCTAATACATCCTCATGAGTATCCAATCCCCTAGCAAATATCAAACATGGTAAATCATAAGAAAAGAATTTTTTAACTCTTTTATATCTCAATTCTGGAGTTAATGTATCTAAAAAGCTCCACTCAGCATTCCCTATTATTTGAACCCTTTCATTTGCAAAGTAATTATAGAAACCTGATAATTGAAGTCCTGGTCTATTTATATCACTAACAGAAATGCTAACATCCTTTTTCCCCTCAACTATAACTTCTAAAAATAAATCCGATATCATATTTTCAACTTTTACCGCCATCAATATCCCTCACCTTTCTATTCCTTTAAGTATATTATAACAAAAACTTATATTAAAAACATTTATTATTGAATATTAAAAGTTTTAGACTTATTTCAACAGAGACTTTTTAACAAAATAAGGAAAGATGAAGTTTCATGGTTATTTACATATTATGGAAGTAATGGTTTTTTAATGGATTTTGTAATAAATTAGTGTAAAAAAGTGTAATTTGTAATATAAAACCCATTGCACATTTTTTCTGTTTTGGTAAAATATACTTACAGACACAAATAAGGAGATGTAAAGGAGAAATCATTATGAACCTTTATTTATTTTCATTAAGAATTAAGATTACCTATTTGAAGTTTTTATTAAACAATAAGGTGAAGGGTAAATCACCTTTAACTTCAGACAATGTAGTTGCTCTTAGTCAAAAATTAGACAAGCTTATAGTAGACTATCAAAAGACAATGTATACTACATACAAAGAAACTACATTAAAGGAAGCTGCTTAATAAAAACTCGACAAAATCTAAATGTTAAAAGGCATAACCGTATGGGTTATGCCTAATCTTTTAAATGTACCCCAAGATGCCGTCTAACTATTTGTTCAATACCTGCTCAAAACAGGTGGGTTCTTTCCAAATTAGATCTGCCAACTTTCTGTTCATTCTAAAGCTCCGCATTACTAATTACTCTTTCGAAGATCCCGTATATATAATGTAGGTTGAACATTAATAGTGCCTCGAACATTTCAGGAATGTTTATGAGTTTATTATATCATTTTAAATCAAAAAATCAATAAAAAAAATTAAAAACCTTTAACTTCCATATACTATAAATCTAAATCTTCTACAACTTTCTCAATATCAAAGTCATTTTCCTTTGCTTGTATTAAAGCAATAAATTCTGCATAATCTTCTTCATCATTTATACCATATGTAATAAATTGAATTGAGATGTCTTCTTCCTCCATTATTTCTTCAAGAATTTCACCAATATTATCTACTGCTAAGTCATTAAGATATGTTAAATATAATTCTTCTTTTTCTTCATCGCCTTGGCTCTCATCTTCACTATAAGATTTTGCTGCCTTAAGTTCATCGATATCAAAATCATAAAAAAATCTAATAACTTTAACATCATCTCTATACTGTATTTCTTGAACTTCATTTAACCCGTTCTCTTCTAGCGTATTAATTATATTTTCCAATTTCATATTTTTTTCCTCCAATTATTAATATTTTCTTATATTTTGCATTACAAAGGCAATTATACTATATGTAAATCAAATAATGTTAGTATTATTTATTAATTTCTGTCGAATCATAAATATATCAATGGTGATATAATCATTAAGTATTTTTTTAATTCGGAGGTGTTTACTTGGATATTAACATTATTGGCGTACCTTTGTTTTATGGATGCGATAGAAAAGGTGTAGAACTTGCTCCAGACATCATTAGGCATAAAGGAGTTTCTGAGATTATATCAAAGTACAATCATACGGTTTATGATCTAGGAAATATTTATGTACCACAAGTTGATGCTGAGTCAAAATATATTTCTCACAAAAGTATGAAGTATCTTAATGAAGTAATAGAAACAAACAGAAATCTAGCACAAGCTGTGTATTCTTCGCTTTGTGCTAACAGTCTTCCTTTTGTTATAGGCGGAGACCATTCATTAGGCCTTGGTACTATAAGTGGCGCAAGTAAATTTTATAGAAATCTTGCAGTTATATGGATCGATGCTCATGGAGATGTAAACACAGAAGAAACTTCTCCTACTGGTAATATCCATGGAATGCCTTTAGCTGCTTCTATGAATATTGGACATTCTTCTTTAACAGATCTTTTTTATAAAGGTCAAAAAGTTAATCCAAACAACGTCTTTATTTTAGCAGCTAGAGATCTTGATGAAGGCGAAGTAGAATTGATTAAAGAAAGAAAACTTAATGTATACACTATGAAAGATATTAGAACTCGTGGACTAGAGTCTATTGTTAAAGAAATTATGGACAAGATATCTGAAAATAATGCTGATGGAGTTCACCTAAGTTTTGATATTGACTCTATTGATCCTGAACATATTCCGGGAACAGGAACCCCTGTAGAAGATGGTCTTTCTATTGATGAAGCCAAATATATACTAAAAACCTTTGTGCAATCTGAAAAAATATCATCTATTGATATGGTAGAATTTAATTCTGACCTAGATCATGAAGACGCTAGAACGTCTAAAGCTGTACTGGATCTGATTGATCATACCTTCAAAAACTTACATTAGTAAGAAAGTGCCAATTAGCAGCTTAACTATGCGGCACTTTTTTTATAAAATTAACAGCAAATATGCAACTTAAATTCCGCTTACTAAAAACCTTACATGTACGTTTGTATTTTCAACCCGCATAAATTAATTATTTCTTTTACCACCATCAATGATATAAGTTAATCGTTCCTTTTACCACCATCCATCAACGAACTAAAATCAATATATGAATGATTCCCGATTCTTTCTTCTATGATTTTCTTATTTAAATTAATCCAGCTTTTACACTTATCAAGAATAATTGCATCACTAGTTATAACATTATCTAAGGTTTCTAAAACTGCATCAACATTATTGATATTTTCAACTTGCACATCAAAGCTAAAGTTATTCAAGCACTCTAGTATGTGCTGTTTTAACTTTCCTGAATTAGATACTGGAGCATCTAAATAAAAAATAGCTTCTCTTACTTTGTTTTTTTCTAACATTTCTCCAATGAGTGTAATTGCTAATTCCGTCTTATCTATCAGCCTATAGGTTCCTCTAAGTGCTGCTAAATCTCTAATAGTTCCATCCATACATTTTAATAATAATGAATCAGATAAAGCCACCTCTAAAGTGATTATAGTATTAAATCCATCAATATTCACGACGCTATCTTCTAGATTATCTTTAAGCTCTTTATCTCTTCTACTCTTAATACTTTTTCCTGAAGAAATAGCTCTTGCTAAAGCTAACCTTTGCCTCTCAGACAGTAGATAATGATTCCCTACAAAGGTTGATGCTCCTTTTATGTTATATTCTTGATTTAATAAATAATATAAATCACATCCAGCTTTATATAGTATTTGAACTGATTCACTACTAAAATCCTTCTCATCACTAGGGAAATATCCCCTTTTAACAACTTTGCACATAATCTACCACTCTCTTATTCTATTTTGGGATTTGTATTAATTATTTTGTCTTGTCTCTTATTTATTAAAATAATCATTTATGCTTCTTTAATTTCTACGCTTTTTATGCCTTTTTGAGTTAAAATACCATTAATTTTAGCCATCTAATACCACCCTCCCATTGGTTTATAATGTTCTGTTACCTTATAAAATTGTGCATCATTGAATCAATTGCCTTATTTCTTACTTGTGCACCTTTGCCAGTTACTTCTGAATAAATATACAACTTACTTTTTCCTCAAAAGAAGGTCTTCCGTTATAATAAATTATTTAACGAAAGACCTTCTTAATTTAAAAATATAAAATATCAATTTTGTTAAAATTTAATCAAACTTTTCTTATAATATAAGTTTCATTATTTAAAACAGCTCTATTTTTTTAATAAGCTTATAAATTCTTCTATGAATTGATCACCTTCGTTAAATTTAACTTGATCTGGTACAAATTTAAATCTATAGCCTTTTTCTGTAGTCTTAAACTTTAAAGATTTTAATCTTTCTTGCATCATAGCAGTTCCTTCACCGCTCCAACCATAAGAACCAAATGCACCTGCTGCCTTGCCTCTCATCTCAATTGCACAAACGCTGCTTAAGAAGTCCCAAGCTGGTTTAACAGCATCTTGATTTATTGTAGGAGAACCAACTAGGATACCACTTGCTTCCTCTGCTCTTTTAACAAGCTCTGACATATCATATTGTGTAATCTCATAAACTTCGGATTTTATTCCGTTTTCTATTAATTTAGAGCAAAAATGCTTTGCCATTTTTTCTGTATTTCCATAAGCACTTATATAGAAAATCGGAACATTTACTTCTGTTATTTCTTTAACATCAGACCATTTTTTATAGTTTCCTATATATTCTTCAATAGTCTTACTATGAACTGGTCCATGGCTTGGGCATATAAGTTCTTTTTCTATAGATTCTACTTTTTTTATTCCATCTTTTACGAACTTCGTGAAAGGTTTCATTATAACTTCATAATAGTATTTCATTTCTTCATAGAAATCTTCTGCACCAGTTTCTAATACAGAGTTTGTTGGGCAATAATGACAGCCTAAGAAATCACAAGTAAATAATACTTTTTCTTTTTCTGCATAAGTAAACATTGTATCTGGCCAATGAAGATTTGGTGATGGCATAAACTTTAAAGTTGTTTTTCCTAAATTTAATTCTGGATTTTTATTTGCATCTATTGCTTCAAAATCTCTATTAACAATTTCTTTAAGATAATTAATAGCTGCAGTAGTTCCTACAACTTTTGCTTGTGGGAAAAGTTCTAATAATCTAAAAGCTACACCACTATGATCAAGTTCAGTATGTTGAACTATAATATAATCGATATTTCTATCTCCAATAACAGCTTTTATATTTGCTAAACCTTCTTCATAAAACCCTTCTTTAACTGTATCAATAAGAGCTACCTTTTCATCATCTATTAGATATGAATTGTATGTGGTTCCTTTTTTTGTGTTCATTATTATGTCAAAAACTCTAAGTTCTGGGTCCTTAACACCTACCCAATGGATATTCTCTTTTAGATTTATAGTACTCATAATCCTTGCCTCCTATTATTAACTATTATTTATAAGATTTTTTATTTTATTCTTCAACTAGCTTAGATAAATCATCTTTGTAGAATACATACTCATAATGAAGTGCTCTAGTTAATGCTACATATAATAATTTCGAGTCTAATTTATTTACTTTATAGTTTTGTTCATCCAAATCATAAATTATACTAACATCAAACTCTAGGCCCTTTGTCATATTTGCTGGAATTATAAGCTTATCGATATTAAAGGTATTATCTGTATCCTTTACTAAATCCCACGTATGACTACTTGATTTCTTTAATATATCTTTGAGCTTTTTACATTGCGCTTCTGTCTTACATATTATCGCTATCGATTTTTTATTTTCCTTTTGCATCTTTTCCACAATTTCATCAATCTTGGAACCAAAATCTTTGTTATCTTCATACTTAATAACTGTTGGATACTCACCATGTCTAAGTACTGGCATAGATGGTTCTATAGATAAATTTTGTTTCTTTAGAACCCTATTAGCAAAATCTATTATTTCTACAGTTGATCGATAACTCTGTTTTAATGATATGTAAGATGAATTATAAGAGAAAACTTTTGAAATCAAATCTTGCCAATCTTCTATACCTTTATAATAGTATATACCTTGGCCTAAATCCCCTACTATGGTATAGGAATTTCCTGATGAAAACTCTTTAATTACTTCATAAGCAAAGTAACTATAATCTTGAGCTTCATCAATAACAACATGTTTATGAATTAGTTTTTTATCTATTCCATAGATTTTCAGCTTCAAATAAGCCATGGCAATTAAATCATCAGCATCAACTAAATCCTTCTCACTGCTCTTAAGAGTATCTTCTTTTATATGATTATAAAGTTCTTGTGGGATTGAATCCTCTGCAACTTCTTTAAATATCTCTTCGTCAAATAAAAGTTCTCTATAAAGCTTCTTTATATCATCATGTTTCCAACTATTAAAATATTCATCTAAAGTCTTATTGTATCCTTTAATAAGTCTATCCCTTTTCGAATCCCTTTCATCATACAAGGAAGTTAATTCTGCTCTTCTTTGAACTTCATCTTCCACTTCTCTTTTTATCTTAAGAACTTTTAAGTCATAAAACATTTCAAGCTTTTCATAGACTTCCTTAATGCTTTGATTTTTTCTCTTTTTCAAAAATTTCAGTATTTCTTCTTTTCTCTTATCTAAAGATAAATTCCTCATATCCTCTATATACAACTTCTTAATAAAAGATTCTTTAAATAAAACAAAATCCTCAAAGCGTATATCAGTTATGTTTTCTGCATCTTTCTTTTCTATATATCTTACATATCTATCTATTATTCTTTTAAACAATAATGATCCCTTGAATTTGCTACTATTGATAAGCATTTTTTTCTCGGAGTCATCATCACTATCTAAAATTTGGATAAGCTTATGATCCTTTGTTATTATTTTTCCTTTTACTTTTGTTATTTCTTGTGTAATCTCCTCTAGGGTTCTCTGCTTCACTTGATCTACTCCAAGACTTGGCAACACTTCAGAAATATAATCTAAAAACAACTTATTTGGTGCTATAACTAAAACATCTGAACCTTCCATAGTCTTTCTATACTTATAAAGAATATAAGCAAGTCTATGTAATGCTACGGTAGTTTTTCCTGAACCTGCAGACCCTTGAATAATAAGCGGTCCGCTAATGGATGCTCTAATAACGTCATTCTGTTCTTTTTGGATTGTTGCAACTACATCTTTAAGTTTGCTAGATATACTTTCCTCTAAGTTGATCTTTAGGAATTCGTCAACTAAGGAATTTTCCTCAGTAGTTTTTAAAATTATTTCATTTATACCTTCGTCAAAAGCATCGCTCAGTTCGCCTTCTTTGATAAGAAACTTTCTCTTTAAATATAATTCTCCATCAATCCATCCATTCGGAGTTTCATAGGTTACCTCGCCTTGGGTACCACTATAGTAAAGATCTGCTACCGGTGCTCTCCAATCAATAATCAACGGGTCTCCAGTTTCACTTTCAATAATTCCGAACTTTCCAATATACAATTGCTCTTGTTCTTTTCTTTTTTCTCTAAAGTCAATTCGTGCAAAGTAAGGCAAATTTAAAGTTTCTTTATAGTTCAATAAGTTTTTATGTGTTATATCATATAACTTTTGAGCAGTCTCTAAATCTTCATTATACTTACCTTTAGATGCTTTCTTTAGACCTGAAATTTTCTTTTCTAACTCATCATCGGCTTTTGTTTTTATATCTATTTCCGTCATTACCTTACCCTTTGTTTCCATCAAGTAAGCTTTTTCATAATCAAATTCTCTTGTTTCAATAGCCATATTTCCCCTCCATACTGGGAATTAGTTATTTTACATTATATAATAAAAACTTGCAAATATAAAGTCATTTCTTCCTAGATATATCGCTTAAAATAGGCATATATCGAAACTAATAAGGACTAACTCCTATAAACTATACTAGATTTGTATATAAATATCACAGTTACAAAAGCGCATTTGCTTAACTTTTCATTACAAATTATCCTTATCAGCTTTGAATATTCTAAATTATTACATGTTATAATAAATGCTATACAAACTATAATCTACTAAAGCAATAGCAAATATTATCAACTTGTTGTTATAGATACCTACAATCAATATTTAACTTATTAATTAAGTTTATTACTGTAATACGTAGGTCTTCTAATAACAAAAATTTCTATGCATAATATGAGTGGTCATTGAGGGCATCTATATAAGTGTATCATTAATTAAATTATGGAGGCAAATTGATGAGTAGTATTACATATAAACAATTATCCTTAGAAGAATGTGATCGCATAAATGAAATAAACCCCTATCAATTTATTTTTCACTCAGTTTCAGGGATGCATAAGAAATAAATAGGGAACTATGCGAAATTGATATAAAAGATTATCCATTGGAGTTTTCGTTGTAATATTTTTTTATATACTCTGTCTAATTAATAAATAGATTGTGTTAAACATCGTAGGTGAACAATCCTCATAAGTTATATTGGCTTTTCAATAGATCATAAAATTTCAATAATAGAACTTGTATAGTCTATCTAAACACTTATTAATAAATAAAATCTGTTAGTCAGTATAGGTGAATAAGTCTCCTATAACCTTTTCACCCTAACCTAATATTAAGCTAACCAAATAAAAAGTCTACGTTCTTAGAAGCTTTATACTACTAAGAACATAGACTTAGGTTTTTATGCAGAAATCTTTTCTTTATTTAAGGTTGGATCCATATCTTTCCCCATAACTTTTTTCAAAGCTTTAATTATTGGATAAGTTATAGTTCCATCTACAAAATGATGAATTACTGTTCCAATTCCAGTGGTTACAAATGCAACGGTCAATGGGAATCCCAAAGCCATAACAACTAACGCTTCAAGCAAACCGTGTATTGGAGCTAAAATTAATATTATTATTGGATATTTAAATTTCTTTCTTAATAAAACTGCCCCTATCAAACCAACAATTATATGCATAGACGCTCTTGCTGCAATAACTGGATTTGCTATTGATATTAAAAACCCTACTGCAGATCCAATTCCCACACTGATAGCAACTACTGGACCAAAAAACATAGAAATAAATATTGGTACATGTGATGCTAAAGTCATTGAAAATGGTCCTATAACAATTTTAGGCATAACAAGTGGTATTACAATTGAAATGGCTATTAACAAGCCAGTTATCGTCATCTTTTTTACATTGTTTTTCATTAGTTTTTCCTCCTCAAATCACTATTGTATATACAGGAGTATATATTATTCTTTTTTTATTGTAAAGTAGTATTTCTCATTATTGTTTTTCAATTTGTTCCAATTAAATATAAAGACTTATATTAGAAAGATAGAAATGGAAAAAGTAGAGACTATACAACCTCTACTTTTTTGCTATCTGATTACTATTAACTATATCTTTAACCTTCATCAACCTTATAGTTGCTGCTCTTTCATTCTCATCTAGCTTCATCTTTATAAATCTAATGGTTTCTTGTAATTGCGGTATTGTCATATACTCAAGAGCGTTAACTCTTCTTCTAGTTTTTTCAATTTCATCTGCCATCAACTGGCAAGCCTTTTCTATTTCCGCTAAGTGTAAAAGTTTTGGAAGTACATTGTACAATTTAGAAATAGATTCATCTAATTCTGCCGATGTTGTGGCAAAACCATAAGGAAAGATGCTTCCTTCCTCACCGTCTAAGGTTCTTCTAAAATTCATAACAGGTACATTAACGCTCATAATGTTTTTCTTACCAACTTCAACAGTGATATTTTCTTTTGGATATGCTACCGCTTCTTCTAAAAATTCAGAACTCATAACAGCACGAGCCATTACAAAATCTCCAAGGGCACCTTGAAGTTCATCCTCAACAGCTTTTCTGATGCTATTATTTTCTTTAATCATATTTATAAATTGTCTCATTAACTCGTCTTGCTTATCTTTTAACAACTTATGTCCTCTAGTCGCTGTTTGTAATCTCTTCTTTAATCTGCTTAGCTCCATTCTTGTTGGATTCACATTGAGCCTAGCCATAATTATTCTTCCTCTCCCTTAGGCATATACCTTTCGATATATTCATCCCTAATTCTTTTAAGTTCTGACTTAGGAAGTATTTTTAACAGTTTCCAGCCTAGCTCTAAGGTTTCTTCTATGTTTCTATTTGTACTAAAGCCTTGGTTTACATATTCTTTCTCAAAGGCATCAGCAAATTTTGCATATAACTTATCAGTATCTGATAAAGCAGATTCTCCAAGTATTACAGCTAGTTCCTTTGCTTGCTTTCCTTGTGCATAGGACGAAAACAATTGATTCATTGTATCTGCGTGGTCTTCTCTTGTTTTTCCTTTGCCAGTACCCTTGTCTTTTAATCTAGAAAGTGACGGCAAGACGTCTATCGGAGGATTAATGCCTTTTTTATAAAGCTCCCTTGATAAAATAATCTGTCCCTCTGTTATGTAACCTGTTAAGTCAGGAATAGGATGTGTTTTATCATCTTCAGGCATTGTGAGTATAGGAATCTGTGTAACAGAGCCTTCCTTTCCTCTAATTCTACCAGCTCTTTCGTATAATGTTGATAAATCCGTATATAGATATCCTGGATATCCTCTTCTTCCTGGAACTTCTTTTCTAGCAGCTGAAACTTCTCTTAAAGCTTCACAGTAGTTAGTTAAATCCGTTAAAATAACAAGTACATGCATACCTTTTTCATAAGCCAAAAATTCTGCAGCAGTTAGTGCCATTCTAGGGGTGGCTATTCTTTCAATGGCAGGATCATTTGCTAAGTTCATAAATAAAACTGATCTATCTATTGCTCCCGTTTCAGTAAAATCATCTACGAAAAATTGTGCTTCTTCAAAGGTAATACCTATTGCCGCAAAAACAACTGCAAATTTAGAATCAGCCTTTAAAACTTTTGCCTGTCTTGCTATTTGTGCTGCAAGCTCAGCATGTGGAAGACCTGATCCTGAGAAAACTGGAAGCTTTTGTCCACGTACAAGAGTATTTAAATGGTCTATAGCCGAGACACCTGTTTGAATAAATTCATCTGGATAGTCTCTAGCTGCTGGATTAATAGCTTCTCCGTTAATATCAACTCTCTTTTCAGGCATAATTTTAGGCCCATTATCCTTTGGTCTACCCATACCATCAAAGACTCTTCCTAGCATATCCTCTGAAACACCAAGAGTAAGAGGTTTTCCTAAAAATCTTGCTTTAGAGTTTTTAAGATTAATTCCTGAAGATCCTTCGAAAAGCTGAACCATAGCTTTATCACCATTGACTTCAAGTACTTTTCCACGTCTTAATTCCCCAGTTTGAAGTTCTATCTCAACTAGCTCATCGTATTTAACACCTTCGACTCCTGTTACTGCCATCAAAGGTCCCACGATTTCACTAATAGTTCTATACTCCTTAAGCATTACATTATCCCTCCCTCTTCTATTAGTTTATCAATTTCTGAAACTAATTGATTTTTTATATCGGATATCTTATTTATTTCATCTTCACTAATATATTTACTTCTTGCTATCTTTTCTCTAACAGGAAGCTTAAGAATTTTATCTAAATACACGCCAGCCTTTAACGCCCTTTGAGCTTCATCTTGAAAAGCCAATATAATCTGCATCATAATAAATTGTTTATTTAAAGATGAATACGCATCTATTTCATGGAAAGCGTTTTGTTGAAGATAATCTTCCCTTATAGATTTTGCAACCTCAAGAGTTAATCTATCTTTTTCAGATAAAGCATCTATACCAACTAATCTTACAATTTCCTCTAAGTTTGCTTCTTCCTGAAGAATAGCCATAGCTCTTGTTCTAAGATTAGACCAATTTCCCTTAACTACTTCATCTAAATAATTTCCTATTCTGTCTGCATATAATGAATAGGAACTAAGCCAATTTATAGATGGAAAGTGCCTTCTGTAAGCTAATTGAGCATCTAACCCCCAATAAACCTTTACTATTCTAAGGGTGGATTGAGTAACTGGTTCCGAAACGTCACCACCAGCGGGAGAAACAGCACCGATAGCTGTAATAGTTCCAATTCTTTCATCTTTTCCAAGACAAACAACCTTACCAGCTCTTTCATAATACTCAGCAAGTCTTGAACCTAAATATGCAGGGTAGCCTTCATCACCTGGCATTTCTTCAAGGCGTCCGGACATTTCTCTTAAAGCTTCTGCCCATCTTGAGGTAGAATCAGCCATAATCGCCACGGAATACCCCATATCTCTATAATATTCTGCTATTGTTATTCCTGTATAAATCGATGCTTCTCTAGCTGCAACAGGCATATTTGAAGTATTAGCTATAAGAACAGTTCTATTCATAATTGATTTTCCGGTATTAGGATCTATCAATTCTGGAAATTCATTAAGAACATCTGTCATTTCATTACCACGTTCTCCACAGCCAACGTAAACAACTATTTCAGCATCTCCCCATTTTGCAATCTGATGTTGAACAACGGTTTTTCCTGCCCCAAATGGTCCTGGAACAGCAGCAGCTCCACCTTTTGCAACTGGGAAAAAGGTATCTATAACTCTTTGACCAGTTATCATTGGTTCAATAGGATTCAATTTCTTATGTATAGGTCTACCTTTTCTTACCGGCCACTTTTGCATCATTAAAATTTCTTTATCCCCACTAGCTGTAGAAATAACTGCAATAGGATCTTTAACTGTAAAGTCACCAGCTTTTATACTTTTAACCGTACCACTTATTCCAAAAGGTATCATAATTTTATGGACAATTACTGCGGTTTCTTGTACAGTCCCAATAACATCTCCTGCTGATACAGCTTCGCCTTCAGAAACACTAGGTACAAACTCCCACCTTTTATCTCTATCTAATGGTTCTACAGAAATTCCTTTAACTAAGAAATTACTTCCTGAAACCTGTAAAAACTTATCTAGAGGTCTTTGAATACCATCAAATATTGCTTCAAGCAAGCCAGGTCCTAGTTCCACACTAAGTGGTTCACCAGTTGTTACAACTGGATCTCCAGGACCTATACCAGAAGTTTCTTCATAAACCTGAATAGAAGCCCTATCCCCTCTCATTTCAATAATTTCTCCAATAAGACCTTTATCTCCAACCTTACAAACATCATATATATTAGCTTCATCCATACCTTCAGCAACAACTAAAGGTCCAGAAACTTTCTCAATTCTTCCTACTTTCAAGGTCATAACCTACCTTCCTATAAAATATTAACACCGACAGCCTTCTCAACATTATCTTGAATTCGCTGCATGCCTATATTCAAAGTACCTTGATTACTTGGTATTAATATGACAGCTGGAAGTGTTTCTCTATTATATCTTGCAATAGTCTCTTCCACTTTTTCTGCTACCTGCTCAGTTACAAAAATTACTGCATAATTATTAACAGCAAGTCTATCTATAGTTTTTCTCGCTTCATCACTTTCAATTACTGGGAATACGTCAACACCAAGGGCTTTGAAGGCTAATACTGAATCTTTGTCTCCTACAACACCTATCTTATACATAATTCTCACACAGCCTTTCTTTGATTACTTCTCCAGCAATGTTATTAAGCTTACCAACCATTATAATTCTAATTAATTTAAGCTCATTTTCCTTTGCGTATATATAAGCTAATATAGGTTCAATCCCAAAGCTAATGAGTTTTGCGTTTTTCATAAAGTTCATAATGTAGTTATCACTTAGCTTTTCAAAATTATTTAATGAACCATCCTTTATATAATTATCAAAGCCATTTTTCAGAACATCACTATAATCAGTATAAGCAAGCTTGGAAACTATGTTTTCTACTGTATCCGAAAATAAAGCTGTTATTCTATCCTTATCTAAATAGCCACCAGAAATAACTACTGAGTTTAAAAATTCCTTTGATTTATTCTGCTTTTTAACTCTAAACAAAGATTTTAAATTTGTTAAATCTATAGTGCTCTTGATAAATTTCTCTAAAGCTTTATCCTTTATATTTTTATCAATAACTTTCAGTTCTTCAAACATATATCCATCAATAATGATATCTATTCTCTGAGGATCTTTGAAATTTTGAAAATCACTTAAAGCTGTTTCTATGGCATTTCTCATGGATAAAGTTAAATCCCTAAAGTCCTCTGAAGTTATAGCATACTTTAACTTATCTAATTCCATGATACCAATAGGGATTAGCATATTAGAAAAATCTTTTCCTAATAACTTTTCTTTTATAAATACCTTTATATTGTGATAATCATATTTTAATGCCATAACATCTACTAAATCTTTACTTGGAATAATAGAATAAAGCATTTTATATGTTCTTTTAAGCTCTTCACTTAAAAGCACCTCATAGTCAGCAGCTCTTTTAATATTTGTCATATAAGCTGCATATTCTGTTTCACCTAAAACCTTTAAAGCTTCCTCTGGGTCCTTACTGTCTATCATCCTGTCAATTTTCGTTTTGTCTAGCAGCTTGGTTTCTAAAACCTTTAGCCTTGGTATCACTTGGGTAAAATCTAATCTATTCATGGTTACCCTCCTTAGCTGAATAATACCTTCGCTACTTCAAATTCTAATTCTTCCTTCATCAAATTAATCAAAGCTTCAAAAGTATTATTGATTTCAATTCCATCTTTTTCGATAATAAAGCCACCAGTAAAATTATTACGTCTTTCACCTAAGGAAATATTGTGTTTTTTACCTTTTGCTTTAAATCTAGAATTTATATCTGCAATAATATTGTCTTCATCAACAGTATCCTTATGGCTTAAAATTAACTTTTCATCACCTTCTAATTCCATAGAAAGCACCTTATCAATAATGAATTTTCTATAGTCATCACCATTAAGTTTTTGCAATTCTTCTAAAGCATCTTTATATATTTCTTCAATTACTTGCTGTTTTGCTGCTAGCTTTTCATTTCTAATTTTCAATTGGTTATTTGAAATAATTCTATCTCTTTTACTTTTGCCTTCAACTTCTGCCTTCGCTAATATATTTTCAGCAATGCTCTTCGCTTCACTAATTTTTTTAGTTATTATCTTTTCAGCTTCAACTTCTGAAGCTTTGATAATAGCTATAGCTTGATGTTCTGAATCTTTTAGGATTTTCTCCGTTATATTCTTTATGTTAGACATTGAGTATCACTCCAAATCTATTTTATGTTTAGAACCATGAATAAAGATGCAACGAAACCGAGTAGTGCATAAGTTTCAACCATAACAGCGTAGATAACACCTTTCATTACATGGTCTGGTCTCTTTGCAAGGATAGAAACTCCACTAGCTGCTGCTTTTCCTTGGGCTATTGCAGAAAATAAACCTGTTAATGCTACTGGTAGTGCAGCCATAAAATAATTAAATCCTAAAGCTAAGGATGGAGCTTCACCACCTAATACTCCTATATTTAAAAGCATCATAAGGGTAATAACAAATCCGTAAAGTCCTTGTGTACCTGGAAGTGCTACTAGAATAAAAGTCTTACCGAATTTTTCTGGTTCTTCTGTCATTAATCCTGCTGCTGCCTGACCGACTATACTAATGCCTTTTGCTGAACCAATACCAGATAATCCTACTGATAAAGCAGCTCCGCATAAAGCTAAAATTAATCCTCCATTGTTTTGTGAAAGAAATTCAATAAAAGTCATGATTAATATCCTCCTTGTATAAATTCAATTCTGATTATTTTGTAATTTTTATATAATTATCTGAGAGTTTATATGGAGTAAATTTCTTGCCGCCACCTTCATAGAATTTATTGAAAAATTCTAAATACTGAAGCCTAGCTGCATGAACATATGAACCCAATGCATTTACTGCCATGTTAAACCCATGTAGAAGTAAAAAAATCACTGGCGACAAAACTATACTAAATGGACTCGGGATTAAAGCTACTATAAGATTAAAGGCGTTAGCAATAAACCCTGTAGCAAGCCCTAACGCTAAAAGTCTAGAGTATGAAACTATATCACCTAGGTAGCTTGTCATTCCGTATACCCCATATATACCCCAACCAAGTCTAGCTCCTATAGTAGGATGTTCTCTTCCCTGAGTCAATAATAGTCCAATTGCTCCTATAATAAAGAGTATCATTCCAATTGTTGTAGCAACTGATGGTAAACCCACCATCCCTGTACCAATCCAAAGGAAAGCTCCTATAAGAGTTGAATACCAGGTTAACACATCATAAATTGCATCTAAATATTTACCATCTCTAATATAAATATATCCCTTGATTCCAAGACCAACAAATATATGAACTACACCCATTGCAACAGAAATCAACAATATTGATGTAACACTTTTTCCTGGATCTAAAAGATATGGAATATCTATTCCTAGGTACTTGGAAAATAAATCCCCAAACCAAGAACCATATATAGCGCCCCAAATAACTGTTGATATCCCTGCTAACATAAATAGCTTATACGTCTTGGCCTTTTCCTTGTCCTTTGTAAATTTCACCATAAACAATGAACCGAATAATAACAATAGTCCATATCCAGCATCTGAAAGCATCATTCCGAAAAATATAAAATAGAATATAGACATAATAGGAGTTGGGTCTATCTCGTTATATTTAGGTAGACTATACATCTCCACTATACCTTCGAAATTACTTGCAAACTTCCTATTTTTAAGTTTTATCGGCACATCTTCAAATTCTTCCTCTTTAATTTCCTCATATTCAATAGAAAATTTCTCTCCTACAGTACTCTTGATTAATGAGCTAAAAGTATTCTTTTCCTCACTAGGAATCCAACCACTTATGGCTACTACCTTTTCAGTTTTTAAGAAATTAGTAGCAGCTTCCTCTCTCATTAATAGATTATTGTAATAATCAAAAGCATATTGAAGCTTCTCATACTGCTCTTCATAGCTTTTTAAATTTTCTTTTATATGGGAAATTTTATTTTCTGCTGTTTTGATTTCCTTAAAAAATTCTTTTATTATATTTTGGGGAATGCCCTCATATGTAGGCTGAAATATACTAAAGCCATATTTCTTAAATAGTTCTTCGCATAAAGGTTCATCGTTTTTTTCCATGATTATATGTAAAAAAACATCTTGACTATCCTTCCCTAAAATTTCAACGTAGGTATTCTTTGCAGAATCAGATAAATCATTAATAAAGCTGATTTCGTAATTCTTTTGTATTGTTCCGAGATAAGCCTTAGTGTATTTTAAATTCTTCAAAGCCTCAAAGGTCGCATCAAAGTTTTTCCACTTATCTAGCACCTGTATTTCTGTTTCATATTTTCCTATTTCATTGGTCAAAGCAACTATGGTCTCTTCTTTTTCCTTCAGATCTTTATAAATTTTAAACCAATTACTATTTTCCACAAATCTTTGAAGATTTTTAACTGTTATCGATGCTTTTTCCTTTTGAATAGATTTTAGTGCTGATTGTTTAGGCATATAATCCTTTAAGAATTCTAGTGAAAATCTAATTTTAGAAAGCTGCTCATTATAATCTGATAAATTCACGTTTACTGAATCTTTTTTAAGGTTTTTAAATTCCTCATTCTTCTCTAAAAGTTCTTGATCTTGAAGATTGATAAATTGGATACTCTCAAAGCCTTGAAGTGCTGTTAACAGCTTTTCTTTTTGAGATTCAAAAAAAAGCAAAGTAAACTTATCCATTTTAACTATTGCCATGTGTATTCACTATCCTCTCAATGACCAAATTAATCGCTTTTTTCCTTGCAGCTTCAGAAGTTTTTAAAATCTCCTCCTTCTCTTTAATTCCTTGTTCTAAGATTGGAGCTACTTCCTCATTTGCAAGTGTAATAGCCTTATAAATAATATCTTTGCTCTTTTCCTTTGCCATAGCAATTATATTATTGTATTCTTCCTCACCTTGTACATGTGCGTTTTTAATTATATCTTTAGCTTTAGTTTCAGCGTCCTTAATATTAATCTCCGCTTTTTCTTCATTAGCTTTTATTTCTTTTAGTGCTTCAAGTGCCAACTCCTCACCACCTATATAATAGAATTTTATGAATATAGTTTTTTATACCTCTTCAAGTAAATTATACTACCTCATTAAGCACTTTTCAATAAAAAACTATATGATATAAAAAAATACAAACCTTTAGAAATTTCCAAGGTTTGTTTTTCATATGTGTCTAAATGCCAATATAATTAGCTGTATCATTAAACAAATAGTAAGTATTTTCTTCTAATATTTCTCCATTTTGAATATACTTTTCAATATTAATCTTGAACTTTTCCAAATAATATTCTTTAAATGAGTATTGTTCTTTTAGTTTTTCTTTAATAATTTTTTCTTCTTCTTTTTCCATATCACTTCTTAAAAATTCAGGTAGCCCACGTTTTTTATTGTATATTAAGTAATTAAATCTAATAATCTCTTTTAAATATGTATTACTTTCCCCTAGTACAACTTTATTAAAATCTAAAAATACTTTATAATATTCTGAGTTTCCTATATTCCTATTAAAGTATCCTTGATTTTCGAAAAATGTGCCCAAGCTATAATAAAAATCAAAAGGTTTTTCAAACTTACCTTCAAAATACTGTATTATAAAATTAAACTTTTGAGAGTTATAATACTTATCAACCATTTCTTCTACGGTTTTTAATTTTAAAAGTTCCTCATAAGAAATCTTATTTGTCTTTAAAATTTCATATGGTGGGTATGGTGAATACTTCATTCCATATTTATCTGCATCTTCTCTCATAGATGAACCTTTTAGTAACTTTAAGAAGCCAAGCTGTATTTCCTCTGGCTTTATTGAATATACATCATTAAAAGACTTTTTAAAGGATTCATAATCTTCTCCTGGAAGTCCTGCGATTAAGTCTAAATGCTGTTTAATGTTTTTAATAGACATCAACTCTATAACTTTTTCTTTTATATCACTAAAGTTAACAAATCTATTTATATTTCTTAAAACATCATCATTAGTTGTTTGTACTCCAACCTCAAATTGAAATCTTCCTTCTGGTGCATTTCTTAGTAGATCTATTTCCTCTTGTTTTAATATATCTGCAGAAATTTCAAAGTGGAATTGAGTTTTTGTGTCTGCTTTTATTAAAAACTCCCAAATTGCCATAGAGAATTTATGATTACAATTAAAAGTTCTATCAACAAATTTCACTAATCTTACTTTTTTATCTATGAAATATTGAAGTTCTTTAAGCACCCTATCTATAGAGTGAAATCTAACCCCATGGC
Source organism: Clostridium cellulovorans 743B (assembly GCF_000145275.1). Taxonomy (NCBI): domain Bacteria; kingdom Bacillati; phylum Bacillota; class Clostridia; order Eubacteriales; family Clostridiaceae; genus Clostridium; species Clostridium cellulovorans. The sequence continues at coordinate 2,031,957 of NC_014393.1, read as the reverse complement.
TTGTAGATGAAAGGCAATAGCTGCAACTGAAAGGGCAGCCCCTCGAGGATTCGAAATACACAATTTTATTGTTTAAATCTTCATCTTCTTCATAAGGGAAAAGCACATCCTCAAATGTCATTAAAGGTCTTGTTTCATTTGAAAAGACTACACCATCTCTCTTATAATGTAATCCCTTTATATATTCTATTTCATTAACACCTAATTTATACTCAATAAATTCCCTATAAGTTTTCTCGCCTTCCCCTTCTATAATGTAGTCTCCAACATGATCCTTTAAGAAACTTCTACTATCATAAGATACTTCTGGTCCACCATATACTATTTCTATCTCAGGATTTACCGCTTTTATTAAATTTGCTAAACGAGTAGCCATCTCTACATTCCATATATACGTAGAGATGGCTACAACATCAGCTTCCTCTTTTATAATTTCTTTAAGTATATGTTCTTCCCTATCATTTATAGAAAACTCTCTTATTTTACAATCATATTCCAAGTCCTTAGTAAATGCTTTTAAATATCTAACAGCTAAATTGCTATGAACAAACTTAGAATTAAGAGCAGTTAATAATACTTTCATCTGTAACGCGTCCTTCCATATATAACATTATCTCTGAAAACAATATCATTCTTCTAATACTTTATATAGTATACATTTTACATCAATTAAAATCAATTCTTCATAAATAACATAAAAGTTTTGCTTCTATCATACAGAAACAAAACCTTTTATGTCATTACTTATTTAAAAATAAGATTTCTAACCATTGTCAAAATCCGCAAATTGGGCATGGTAAAGCTGTTCATAATGTCCTTTTTGTTCTAAAAGTTCTTCATGAGTTCCTTGTTCTACAATTCCACCGTTGCTCATAACTAGTATCAAATCTGCATTCTTAATAGTTGAAAGCCTATGTGCTATCACAAAGGATGTCCTATCTTTCATAATATTTCTCATAGCAGCCTGCAGCTTTTGCTCTAGCCTTGTATCAACGGAACTAGTAGCTTCATCTAATATCAAGATTTTAGGGTCACAAAGCACCGTTCTTGCTATGGTAATCAGTTGTTTTTCACCTTGCGAAATATTGTTGGCTTCTTCATTTAATATCATGTCATAACCCTCAGGTAGAGTAGTAATAAAATGATGAACATTTGCAATCTTTGCTGCTTCAATTATTTCCTCTTTACTAGCACCATTTTTTCCATAAGCAATGTTTTCTTTTATACTACCATTAAATAGCCAAGTATCTTGTAGAACCATTCCAAACTTTTCTCTTAAAGTTTCTCTTTTCATATCTCTAATATCTACACCATCAATCTTTATGGACCCACCATTAACCTCATAGAATCTCATCAATAAATTAATTAGAGTAGTCTTTCCAGCTCCAGTTGGCCCTACTATTGCAACCATTTGTCCAGCTTTTACATTAAAGGTCACACCATTAAGTAACGTTTTGTCCTTTGTATAAGAAAATTGAACATCTTCAAAGGATACATTTCCATAGCTTTTTTCATTTTCTACATCTACTTTAACTTCTTCTATTTCTTCCTCTTCATTTAAGAATTCAAAAACTCTATGCATTGCCGCTATAGAAGATTGAATAGCTCCTGCTAGTTGAGTAATTTGTGACATTGGCTGATTAACTTGCCATATATAACGAATAAAAGCTTGTAGCTGTCCAACAACAATTACTCCAGAAATTACATAGAAGGACCCTAGAATAACTACTGAACCAATTCCAACATAAGTTATAAAACTTACAAGAGGATTCATTAATCCACTTATAAACTGAGCTTTAAAACCTTGTCTACAAAGTTCTTCATTGGCATCGATAAATTCCTCTATTGAATCTTCCTGTTTGTTAAATAACTTTATCTCATTAAAGCCAGTAAATTTTTCTTGTACAACAGCATTTAATTTTCCTAACGCCCCTTGTTGTTCTTCGAAAATAGGTTGAGACTTTTTTGTAATCACTTTTGAAATTACAATTGAAAGAATTATGATTAATAGTGAAATCATAGCCATGCCGCTGTGAATCTTAAACATCATATATAACGCCAAGCTTAAACCTAATATAGCATTTAAAATCTGTGCAAAGCTTTGCTGAAGTGCATTTGATATAGTGTCCACATCATTAGATACCCTACTTAAGGTATCTCCTAAGGAATTTTTGTCAAAATATTTAATAGGCAATTTTGTAATTTTTCTCTGAACATCTTGCCTCAAATCCTCCATAGCAGCTTGAATAGAATCAGTTAATAAAAGCTGATAAATATAACTACTTAAATTTCCTACTATATAAATCAAAACCAAAGTTATTATAATTTCAGTTATCCTTTTAAATTCAACAGCTCTACCTGCTGTAACATCAGAAAATAATTGAGTTGTAATCATTCCTTCAAAGGTTGGACTTAATGCTGTAAGGTAAGCAGCCAAAATAATCAATAATATTGCTAACATTACTTTTAATTTATATGGTTTAAAATATGGAACTAAATATTTTACTCCATTATTTCGCTTCTTCATAGTGCTAATTCCTCCTTTGACATTTGGCTAGCAGCTATCTCATAGTAAATCTTAGAGTCTTTTAGTAACTGCCGATGAGTTCCCATGCCAACTATTTTACCTTCATCCAATACTATAATTTGATTAGCATCCATGATTGAAGAAACTCTCTGTGCTACAATCAATGTAATTGCCTCTGTTATTTCACTTTTTAAGCTTTTTCTTAATTTAGCATCAGTCTTGAAATCCAATGCAGAAAAAGAATCATCAAATATATAAATATCAGGCTTTTTTATAATAGCTCTAGATATATTTAACCTTTGTTTTTGCCCACCAGACAAGTTGCTTCCACCTTCTTCAACTGGGTCCTGAAACTTTTCTGGCTTGTCTATAATAAAATCATAAGCTTGTGCAATTTTAGCGCTTTCTTCTACTTCAATTTCACTAGCCTCCTGCTTACCATATCTTATATTTTCACTTATACTACCTGAAAAAAGCACAGATTTCTGAGGTATGAAACCTATCTTTGACCTTAAAGCTCTTAAATCATATTCTCTGACATCTACCCTATCTATTTTTATACTTCCAGCACTAACGTCATATGCTCTAGGTATAAGATTAATTAAGGTACTTTTCCCACTACCAGTACTTCCAATGAACGCAACTATCTCACCTTTCTTAGCTTTAAAGCTTATGTTTTCCAAAACTGGAACTTCGCTATCAGGATACTTGAAAGTAACATCGTTAAACTCCAATGTTCCACTTTCATCCCCACTGAATACTGGATTCTGCGGATTTTTAATAGCTGGATCTTCATCTAATATTTCCTGTATACGTCTAGCACTTATGGCTGCACGAGGATACATAACGAAAACCAAGCAAAACAGCATAATAGAAAACATCGCATGGAACATATACTCCTGAAAGGCAACTAAATCCCCTACCTGAAGCACACCTTTATCAATCATCTTGCTAGATAACATAAATACAATAGCAAGTCCAACACTAAGAAGGAAGAAAAATGCTGGCTGTGGCACTGCCATAAGCTTAAAGAGCTTCTTGGAGTTATAAGCATAATCTTCATTTGCCTCAGAAAATCTTTTAGTTTCATATTGTTCCTTTCTAAAGGCACGAATTACTCTAACTCCAGTTAAATTCTCTCTGATAATCCTATTTATATTGTCCATACCCTTTTGTTGCTTCATACCAATTGGCTCACTGATTTTAGCTATAATAAATACCCCAATGCATATAATAGGGATAAATGCTCCTATAACCAAGGATAAAGTTAAATTAGTCTTTATTACCATAAACACACTGACTATTATCATCACTGGAGTCAATAATGCTGTTCTAAGTAATACATTGATAAACTGCATTAAAACGAAAGCATCATTAGTAGTCCTAGTTATCATGCTTGATACTCCAAATTTGTTATATTCAGTATGTGAAAATTCCTGCGCTTTTTTGAAAATATCATTTCTTATATCTCTTGTGATGGAAGTACTAATCTTGGAACTACAATAAGCTAGAAGTATGTTTCCTATGCCTCCAATAATAGCCACTATCAAAATAATAATACCCAGCTTATATATATAATATTTATCATTCAATACAATACCCTTATCTATCATTTTGGATACAATTGTAGGAATGCCAATTTCCACTAATGCAAAAGCCATCACTGCTAAAACATTTAAAAATACATATACCTTATATTTTTTTAAATGCTGTAAAATTAATTTCATTGTTTAACACCTCTCCTGTCAGTATTTTTCTTAACTAAATCTTTGACCACAGCATCAATATGTACTATGATAAACTATAAGGTTACCTTATAGTCAAGAGGAGAAAATTAAATGCATAAAAAATATTTTACCACTGGCAAATTTGCTAAAATGTGTGATATAGATAAACATGTTTTGTTTCACTATGATGAAATTGGTCTATTTAAACCTGAACTGATAAAGGAAAACGGATACCGATATTACTCCTATGAGCAATACTTTACTTTATGTGTTATCCTAAACCTAAAAAATCTAGGTATGTCTTTGATGGATATAAAAATTTATCTTGAAAATCGCAATCCTGAAATGTTCTTAGACTTATTAGAAGAAAAAACTGTAGAAATTTCTGAGAAAATAAAATGGCTTCAAGAAGTACAGAAAAGTATTGAAAGCTTAAAGGAATTGACCATGCAAGGAATGAACAGTAATTATGATATTCACCTAGAAGTTATTCCAGAAACAATTATTGTTCCTTCCGATAATATTGAAAATAACTCTATCAATGATTTTGCAAGCTTTATGCAAGAGTATATTAAGTTTTGTAAAAGTTTAGGAATCACCATTAATGAATACGTTGGAACTATAATCTCTGTAGATAACATTAGAAAAAATAACTTCTTAAATTTTTCTTATTTATATGTAAAATCAGATCACCCTATAAAAGGCAAAACAAAGCTTAGAAAAAAAGGCGTATATTTATGTGGATATTTTAAAGGTGCATATGAAGATTTTCATCAGCTTTACACTAAAATGTTAGCCTATGCTGATGAAAATAAAATCACCTTAGGAAAATATTCTTATGAAGAATATCTAATTTCAGATATAGCAGAAAAGGCTCCTGATAATTATGTATCGAAGCTTATGATTGAAACGGTGGACAATTCTTTTAAAGATTTTAACTAGAGGATCTATATTTTGTATTTTTCACTATATCAAACACTCTAAATCTCTTCCTGTCCACCAAATCTATATATCTCCGTAATAGTTCTATTGGCACAAGTACCAAAATAGGCACAAATTACAATATCAATAATTATCCCTAGGATGTCCAACTTAGTGAACTGAAATACTACTAAACTTATTAGTGAAAATATAAAACCAAAAACAAGAGCACTAAAACCCTAGCGTTCTTGTTTTGCTATACTTTAATTTTCCGGTAGTGATTTTTAACTTCCTTTGATTAACTTCCAAATATACAATTATATTACCTCTTGAATATTTGATTTTTCTAGCTTACTACTTAACAACCATACAACCCCAACCATCATACTCGATATCGTATTTATCTGCGATTTTTTCCATGGTATAAGTTTGTGAAGATATAATCTCAGGCTTTACCATACTAGATATTATAGCATCAAAGAAATAATAGCTTTCACCATTATCTTGATCCTCCTCAAGTTCCGTAACCTTATAATTTTGCTTTACCAATTCACTTATTACCCCATCAGCTTTTTTCTTATCGCCATAAATCACAAAGTGGTGCTCTATTTCATGTTCTTTACTAAGACCTGACCCTGCCTTCTTTAATTGCTCAATTACTTGAATATCGTATTCGTCTCTTGGATTCTTAGGCTTAACAAGCTCATTACCGTTACTAACGTCATTACTTTTACTACTGTCATTATCCCTTTTTACATCCTTATTATTATTTTCATCACTATTACTGCTATTAGCACTATTGCTAACTTCAGTGTTATTACTAATACTGCTATTATTGCGAGCCTCTTTATTTTTCTCGCAACCTTGTAAGGTCATTACAGAAAAAATACAACCTCCTATTATAATAAGCTTTAAAATATATGACTTCATAAAAATCCCCTTTACGTATATTGAATTTTCTTTAAATTATGTATGCTTTAACCACGAGGTTGCATAACACAACATTTACCACTTAATTTTATGGCAATTATAAAAATCTTTCAGTTCTGCTTTACGTTCCTGTGATAACTCTGTTTTCTTAACCCCTTCAATGGCACCTTCCAGCGCTAACAATCTATTAATACATGCTGAAACATCAATCTCTTGTATTTTTAACCATGCCTGTTCTGCACCAATATTTTTCAATTCATCGTATGTATCTATGCCTACGTTATTTAACTGCCTTTCAACTTCTTTTCCTATATTCGGTAGCTTTGATAATTCTCCCATAATACAATTTCCTTTCAAATCAAAATTTCACTATTGCCACGACTTATTTTTCTGCTAACTCTTTATCATTCCTACTACCTTTGTCCAGTTAATACCATAACATTAACTTTTTTGTATTTTCCTTTTTACCGATTTAATGTGCTCCTGTATGATTACTGGATCTGTAATATTAGATGAATTGATAAAACCGTATATCTTCGTAATTTCATCAGTACTTAAAATTTTCCTATCTTTATTAGTCTTTAATAAATTATATTTTTTAAGAATTAATTCTGATAAATTCATATCATAAACTACCATAGGTTCTGATTGATAAGTATGAAGTTCTAAGTCAATGCGTAGTTTACAACATTTAGTAAAAGAAATAACTGAATGTATCTAATTTTATAAATTAATCAATAATTCCGATATCAAAGGTAAACGGGAATTCCTCTGCTTTCTTATTTTCAAAATCAACCTTATATCCAGTTCCGTATTTATAAAAGAAACCTTGTTTCAATTCTATTTTTACATAGCACATATTTTCATCATTTTCGTTATTGTGAGCGAAATACCAAGGTTCAAATACCTTTATCAATTTTTCTCTTATTGCCTGATTTTCTTCTAAGAGCGGATGTCCAATATTATACGCAGTTCCAATAAAGCGATAAAGTTTATTGCACATTTCTATTTCAGGATTTTTTTCAATTTCTTTTACTTTCTGTGATTTTCCATAAGTAACAATATAGAAAGCACCTTCATCATAAAAGGTATCTACAAATCTAACAGATGGAATGTTATCACTTGATGTTGCTAGAGCAAATTCATAATCTCTTGCAAAGAGCTCTTCTAAAACCTTTAAACTTTTTTCCTATGTGGTCATTTTCAACATACCCTTTATAAATTAGAGTTTGCTATTGCACTCTAATAAAATTCCTTAAGAACTTTGCTTTTTCAATAGCTTTGATAGCCTTCCACCAGTTTCCACTGATTATTGACTCTTTTGGATATTTCTCATTGTTTTCAAACCATGACCAAGGAATTGGCCAAACATCATTTTGTGGTAAAGTATCATATAAAAAATCCAATTCCACCTGAATAATATCTTTATTATCTTCATAAAAAATATTATCTTCTGACTTGATATAATCTGACGGTTTGTAGCCATAATAAGGCCATTGCTCTGGGTTTCGTTGAATAGATTTATTTACTAGTTCTCTCAATCTTAGCTCTAATTTATCATAATCATATCCCTGAAGCTTTGCGTGTTTCGTAGCATCAACCAAAGAAATATATCCTGTTGGTCCCATATCGCCAAGATTATCACCACTGTAAAGTTTCTCTAACATTTTATCGCTAAGTTTTAAGACTTCAGCATATATCTTTGATTCAGGATAGTGATTAATTATAAATGAGCAAAAACCTAAAATGATACCGGTACTTTCTGTTTTATTATAGTTTTCATCATAATTATAGTAACTAGCATGGGGATAATCTTTATTTGTTTCAACAGTAAAAACCCATCCTTCTGGAAAGTTTGATTCAGTATCTATGTACTTTTTTATACCCAAATAAATTGGATGCTGCATATCATAGAATTCGATATCATCTAGAATATTTATCACAAACAACGTTGCATATGGCAATGAATTCACATTCCAATTATCAGGATCAACTGTATTACCAAATCCACCATCTTCGTTTTGATAATACGTTAATGCATTAAGTACAGCTTCTTTACTTCCCTCCTCAAAATGGTATTTCCATATTGCAATCTCAAGTTCTCTTGCATTTTTATGAATCCAAGCTGATATATGATTTAAGCTTACTTTCCTCATAAACATTTCCTCCTCTAAAAATAATGTTCCATCAGACGGTTAACCCATTCAGGAACAATTGCATTTTCTTTACAATCGTACATAGGATAATAAGGCTTAATATCTAAAATTGGAGTCTTATCAATAGCATCTAAACCTTTTACCACCAGCACCTCCTCGGTAGCCGAAATTATTTGAACTGACGTAATTCCAATTTGATTTGGTCTATCTTTCCCTCTTTGCGAGAATATTCCAACCAATGGCATATCATCTCTATTCTGTGGTCTACGTTGTAGATGTTTATTAATATCAAAGTTTGCTTTGTCCAAATAATATATAATAATCGCATGTGAGAAATTTCTCAGACCATTTAAACCACCAAAGTACTCTTTTTCTAGTACAATTTTAGAAACATCTTGTCCCCAGGAATTATCTTTTCTATTTTCTACTTCGTTACTGACATAGCCAATGGCTTTTAAAGAAATTTCCATTGCATTTCCCCCTTTAAATTTATTGATACTTTATTTTTCCTTTACTGAATCAATAATCATGTCGATTATCTTATCTACTGACTTTTTGATTTCATTACCTTGCCAGCCTAAACTCCATCCTTTTTCATCAAGTATATCTGTAACTATATAAATAGCAGAAGTAGTACATTTTCTATATTTACCTATTGTAAAAAGACCAACACCTTCCATTTCTACACATAAAGCCCCTTTAGTACGATAATCCAAAACTTGTCCCCAAGTTTCTCGATACCCAGCATCGGTAGTCCAATGTTTTCCTCGCTTTGCTTCAATAAAACTATTCTTTAATAAAAAAGCTAATTCATCTGTTAATGTTTTAGAGGTTTCTATAAAGTCATAATCAAAGCCATAAAGCCTTGCCACCGCAGTATCGTTATATGCACCATCTGTAACTATAATTTCACCAATATTCATACTAGGTTGTAATACTCCAGCAAAACCAACATGTATTAATTCTTTAACCCCACCAGCAATTAAGTCTTCTGCTTGTATAGCTATCCCTGGTGAACACATTTTTGATTTGATAAATCCAACGTTTGAATTAGCATTAAATACATATAACTTGCCACCTAAAGGATATTTATAAGTTCCACATTCTTTCTCAAGCATAGCATCATAGGTACTATCAGCTAATAGAAAAACTCTCTTAGGAATTTCTATATTATCTACATCAAATCCAGCATTTTTTAATTCTATTTGTACCAAGTGTTTTGGCTCTGTCATCACATAATCTCTATCCATTAGACCACCTCTGCAAATAATTATCAGGCTAATCAATTATCTTTAAAAAGATTAGCTATATTTAGCTTTTTTCACTATAGTGAGCGATAAATCCTGAATGATGTAAGTATGTTATAAACTTTTCATTTGGTTTAAAAAATATTATGTCCTCCGTTTGGAAAAAGGACATTTGACACAACTTAGGGTATTCAGTGGTTATAAACTCTTCTAGATCAGAATGACTAATGCAAAAAGCCATTTTATCACTAAAACAAAAATCTGTTATAATGTACAATAGTCCACTTTTAGTGCATTTACCATTAAACAGTAACTGAATAAAATCTTCATCTGAGATATCAATTACTCCACTTTCAAACAGCTCCCAATCTAAGACCTTTTCCCATATAAGATTTTTCCTTGATTCTTCAAATGCATCTCCTAGTTTATTAGGAACTAAATCTGGACCTTTTAAAGGATTTCCTAGGTTAAAGCATTCTACTATTTTTGCACTAACACTTTCAAAAGTGATTTTGTTAATATCCATGAAAAAGCCACCTACCCTATGTAAATTTATAAACCATAATTTAATGAAAATTTACCATGTCTGCTGCCAACCATATGATTGAAGCTTATAATGCTTTTGAAATTCAGCTACTATATATTTTGCATTTTCTTCTGAGGTTGCATTAAATATAGTTATACTAGTAATATTTAAACCACTAATCCGATCTAAAGATTCAAACCTTGATGCATCAATACCAACTGTTCTTAAGTTTGTACAATCTTTTAAAATTTTCATATCTCCAATGGGGTAAATTAACTCTTGCAATTTTTCCATTTCCCAGAAAATTTCTATATTTGATTCATCCTCAGCTCTTCTATCAGTCTCAAAAACAGTTAACTTTTTTAATCCCTGCAACCAACTGAAATTAGGTATACTTACTTCTTTTAATTCTAACTTTGTTAATTTATTAAGAACTGAAAGGTACGATAAATCACCAACCTCCATGTCTTCTAAACTTAACTCTGTTAGATTTTTTAAATTTCTTATAGTACTAATATCAATTGTATCTATTTTATATAATCTCAAACGCTTTAATGTTTTTATATTTTGTAACATATGTATATCATTTAATGTAAGTTTAACTAAAGTTAATTCCTTCAACTGCGGTGAACTTACTATATACTCCAAATCCGAATCTTTAAAGGATTTACTTCCAACTACAAGCTTTGCTAAAGAAGGAATATCTTTTATAGGTTTAAAACTATCTATCTCATCAGCATAAATAATAAGTTCCTTAAGATTACTCATATTTTTTAGAATATCTAAGGATATTATTCCAAAATTTTTTCCCATATCAGCCTTTATAAATATCATTCTCTTCTTTGACAATATTTCTGTAGAAATACTACCATCAACAACTTCATCTTCAAAATAGTCCTTCCAGAATCCACTAATAGGAATATAACTTTTTTCTATTGTTGTGCCTTTTAAAGCTATTACATCATCAAAAAGATGCCCTGTTTTCCATTGTATTACTTTAACATCATCATCTTTCAGAATATTCATGGCTCCATTTTTAAAACTATTCTCAATAAATTCAAAAAACATCTCTAAACTATCCGAAACAACATAAGAAATCTCTGATTCTCTATCTATTGTAATAACTTGTCCATATGTACCATTAACATCTGGTTCTAAATCCATCACTAAAAAAGAGCCTCCACAGTCTTCTGCAAATGGTATCCATCCCTTTTTAAACTTACCTTCCTTTATGAACCCAGCTTTATCTGATATGATTTCATAAGCCGATTCTTGTAGTGACTTCCATTCTCTTATAATTGATTTTATATCCATCCATCTTAAACCTGACATTACTCCAAGAATCATATCACTTTCACCATCATGGTCTAAGTAAAGCTTTCTAAACTCTTTTGGGAGTTTTTTGCCACTGATATTTTCTAATTCATCTATTTTTATATTCTCAGCTGCTGAACATAATAACTCTTCAATATCAGGAATGTAAGCTTTTACTTTCTCAACTAACAAACAGTCGCTCTTAATATCACTACTTCCTGTTACCTTTTTATTTTTAAAATCAGATATATCCATAATCTTTTGTCTCCTAAAAAAACTAATAGTTTCCCTTATATAAAATTGTTAGCCTCTGATTTTTATAATCATCAAATTATTTATAACCATTCTTTTATAAAATTCCAATCTTTAATGGATCCATCATCATTTAGTATTCCTAAATAAACACCATCACCTTTTCTAACTTGCCTTATTGCCTAAGCCGAGTTATCCTTGTCTGATATATTATTTTTCTTTATATATTCAAAGAATTTCTCCTTACCCTTACCATATGTTTCTGATACATATGCTACAAGGTATATATCTATACAGCTTGCACCAAAATCATTTGGTCTTCCCTCCAAAATATGTGTTCTTATTATATGTCTCCAATTATCTTTGGAAAAATTCAGTATCTTAAACTGAATATCTTCTATATTTATGTGCCTTATAGCTTCTCTTTTCCCATTGCTTTAACTTTGAAAAGTCACCATTAACTTCTACCAATTTATTTAACATATTTTCTAAGTTACATAATGTCGGTATCACTTTGCTATGAAGACTTCTTCCTCTTAAATTATCTGGTAATGAAAAACTTTTCGTATTCTTCGAAAATAAAGTATTATTCATATTTCTGCTCCTTTATATAATACTTAGAGATTTTAAATGATTTTGCGTTTTCAAAAGTTATATTAGCTTATATATATTGGTTACACAATTAGATTCTTATTCTTGCTATGCTAAATGTATTGAGTTTAAGAAATTTTTCAATTTTGTATATTTATTAGCTTATGCGAGTTTTTCTAATAGTGGGCATTATTAGCCTAATCAGAAGTTGATAATTAGGTCTATAGTTCAGATGATAGTACCAAAAGTCATGTGCTTCCTATACAATATAAATATACCAGCGTAATTTTATATGTAAGCTTTTGTTTTCTCGGAAGATATGCTAATCAAAAATTTACGAGTAACTTGCTTATAGATAATTACATCTTTATTAACATCCACTCGCCTTAACCGTAGTTATGAAATTTTCACCACTAAACTTAATATATCTAAGAAAAACTAGTAAATTATACATATTAATGATAGGTGTAGGTTATCTTTATACAGAAAACTCAATGAAACACTACAGCTCAGCATCAATAACAAGTAAAATATTCTATTTCTCAATTTATTTCCGTTCAAACTTATAGTCATAATATTGGCTCATTTGCTTTATGTACTTAGATTTATGAAATTTCCATTTCTTCTTTTCATCAAGATAATAAATAAAGACATCCCCTAAAGAACTTACCCCAAGACAATTAAGATAGCATGTTATAATAATTTCAAGTACATTATAAGTTGACTTAGATATACGCTTTATTTCATTCTCTGATTCAAATCCTAGATATGCACATTTTTTTTCCCTCTTAATCCAATCATTTATTTGAGTTTTAGATGGATGAACATATACACATAACTTTTTATATACATCTCGCGAACTATTAATAAAATCTTTAATACTGGATTTTTCTAATCCAATAAGCTGTAAATCATCTATACAGTCTATTGACGATTTAGGTATTTTTTTATTAAAATAGTCAATTCTTTCTTCATAGTTTAATTGATAACAAACTTGATCTACTATTGTGTATTTTAATGCTACTTCAAGCATATACCTAAGTTCACGATAAACTGGATTAATAGCACCCTCATTAACTAACATTCCACATGATATGGCAGATTCTAAGAATGCATCACTACTATTGAATAGTAGCGAATTATTGAACAAATTTATATCTCTAGTTGAAGTGAAAAAACACGCCCTTACCACATCTATAAAATCATTCACTATACCATTAAAATATTTAATTTCTTGTTGATACTTCTCAGACTCCCTAAAAGCACCATGTTCTATTTGTTTATCAGATAATTCTTCCTTAACACATTCAATAAAACCATCCATTTATTATATCTCCTTTACATGATTTAAATTATCATATGTAAGACATCAGTTCTCTATTATAATAATCCAATTGTTCTACATTTATTGAAGTAAACTTCATCTAAATTTAGTGAGAATAGACGAATTTAAATAATATTAATATATAAAACTAAAAAAGCATTCACAATTGACATTACTACAGTACCGATCACCCATTTTTTTGCATTCTCTAATCTTTCTCTTTTTTCTTCACAATATTTTGCTAATATATATATCTGTCCCATAAAGTCTTTTAGTAAATTCTCTATATTAATATCCTCTATAAACTTACTATCACCACCATTTTTTACACGATTAATAATGCCTCTATAATAAATAAATGATTCATTAATATCCTCTGTCCTATAATTTATCTTTCTATTTTTTTTAATAAAATGTTTAGAAAGAGGATTAAATACACTCATTACTTTTACTATTGCTACAGAAAGAAAGATGATAAGCAGAGTAAAGCTTATTGCAAATACTGCCTTATAGTCCTTAATCCCGTCAATATTAAGGGAAAATAATACAGTTAATGCTGTCGCTATATATGTTAATGTATTAATATACTTTTCGCTCATACTGTCATGCCTATCAATAAAATAATGTTGTTGCAAATAAATATCTTTTAGATATTTAATCTTCTCTTCACTTTCCATTGTTTATCTCCTTAAAAATATTTAGATTCATATTAGTGTGATTATTTGCATCACAAAGTTTATTCCACACTTTCAATAATTTTTTAAAAGAGTCACGATAAATATCTCCTATGTAGTTCTTATAATCTCTTTTTTCAGATATCATAGGCATAAATACTTGTCCATCTGGTTCTATAATAAAATATCCTAAATTCCTATTTCTTCTTGAAACATATGTAACTTCTTTTTTATTCAACATTTTACTGACTTCCATCATAATATTCTCATTAATTTGATTTTCTATAATAAGCTTGTCATTTTTATATCCATACTTTAATTCATCATATATCCTCCAGACTTTAATACATTCATATTTTTTTATAATATTTGCTATACTTTTAATATCTTTTTTATTGTTATTACTTAAAACTGTTCCAATTCTAACATCACAACTTCCATTATGTTCTATATATTTGATAGTATCTATCACACTATTGTAACTTCCATTTCCTCTTACTCTATCATGTTCTTCCATAACACTAGAATCTAAAGGTATTCCTAATATATCTATATATTTTAGTAGTTCAGTATTATTTTTAAAGAAATCTGTGTTAGTTGATAAACTTATGTTAAAATCTTTTTCTTTTGCATAGCTTAAGATTCCCTTTATATCTGGATGCATTAGTGGCTCCCCACCAGTAATACTTAAATTATTAATTTGATTTAAACTCATTTCATCTAATATATTTCTTATTGTATCATAACTTAAAATATCTTTATTAGGTCTAGGTCCAAAGCAATATCTACATTTTCTGTTGCATTTATCTATAATTTGAATATCAACTACGCTTAGCTTATTCATAATAAACACCATCTTTCTTTTGAATAATACATATCAATTAAATGAATATAACATATTACTTTCCATCATAGATACAATAATATAATTAAAGTTTTAAATTATAATTCACCTCAAATTTTATCTTATATTTACTATTAAACAGAAAAAATATCAGTAAACTGCCTAATTTATAATTATGATACCTCATCTAAATTCATACTTGAATTTGATTTATATGGCACACGACCCGATGGAATTAATTCTGATGCTGGAGCAACATGAGTATCTTGATCATCAAAGAATATATGTGCATTAAATGCCTTAAGTACTTCATTCTTTGATACTCCGCCTAAAAAGAATGCATCATCTACTATACAGCCCCATTGTCTAAGTGTTAAAATAACACGTTTATGTGCTGGACTATTTCTTGCTGTTACTATTGCTATTCTTAGTAATGAACTATCCTTATCCTTAATTTTCGATAATGTTTTTAACAGCTTTCCAAATGGTCCCTCCGGCAATAATTTTTCCGCATTATTCTTTTCATTTTCTAAGAAAGCTTCTAATCCTTTCTCTTTATATATTTTCTCTGACTCTTCTGAAAATACAACTGCATCAGCATCAAATGCTATACGTATCTCATTCTCTGCAGGTTTAAAATCATTAGGAATATTATAAATCAATGCTGACGCATATCCTTTATCGATAGCATCTTGAACATCATGTTCATTTTTAGATAAAAATAAATCTACTTCAAAAGCTCCTAAATATCGTGCTATATCCTCACCGCCAGTGAATGCAGCTCTAACTATATTTAATTCATAATGTTTTATACTGTTAAAAACTCTTAGCCCTGTTTCTGGACTATTTCTCGACATTACAATCACTTCTACTATTGGCTCATCAAATTTATTATTAAGATTAAGAAGAGCCTGTATAAGTGGAAAAGCTGTCCCTTTTTCTAAAATCTTTTCTTCATTTTCTACTTGAAATTTAGAGTATTTTTCAAGCCCTTCTTTCTCATAGATTTCATTTTCTTTCTCTAAATCAAAAATTGCTCTTGACGATATTGCTATTACAAGCTTGTCCTTCAAATTATATGACATATACTTTCTCTCCTTATATTATAAAGTTTAATTTTTATTCATCAATTTTACAAGTTTGCTTTAATATTGATCCATGATTTTTTTCACTAAGTATACAATTTATTCTTCATTTATTAACGTCCCATTATAGACACAACTTATCTAATTTCAATTAGATAACTTTTTGCCTTAACAAAGTTTATAGCATAACAACTATGTTAATAATTGTTATGGAGGTGTTAATTATGCAATCTAATAAAACTTGTCCATTGGTTGAGCAATACTTAGGATATCTCTCTATAATAAAAAATCGTTCTGAAAATACAATTTTGGAATATCGCATTGATCTACTAATGTTTTTCAGCTACATTCTTAAATCACGTAGTATTACTGTTGCTGATAGCAATTTTGCCCAAATAGATTTAGAGTTTATAAAATCTATTAACCTAAATGATATGTATTCTTTTATTTCCTATTGTCAAAAAACTTTAAATTCTTCTGCCGGAACCCGTGCAAGAAAAATAGTTTCCATTCGTCAATTTTGGAAGTATCTTAAAACTAAAGCACATGTTATTGATAATAATATTGCTGAAGAATTAGAAACTCCCAAATTACCTAAGAGAATTCCTAAATATCTTAATTTAGAAAAATCATTCCGACTATTAATGGAATGCAAAAAATCTATAAGAGATCACTGTATAATAACCATTTTTCTAAATTGTGCTTTAAGATTATCTGAACTCGCTAGTTTAAACATAGATCAAGTTAATAATGATACTTTATCTGTAGTTGGCAAGGGCAATAAAGAACGTAAAATTTTTCTAACACCAGCTGCTAAGAAAGCTATTAATAATTGGTTACATATTAGAAATTCTATTAACGTTGATACTAATGCTCTATTTATATCTAGAAACAGTAACCGCATTACTACAAGAGCCATCCAAAACATCATAAAAAAATATGTTCTTTCTTCTGGATTAGATTCAAAGTCTATATCAACACATAAACTAAGGCATACAGCAGCTACTCTTATGTATAAATATGGTAGAGTAGATATACGCTCGCTACAGCAAATCCTTGGACATGAAAGTGTTGCTACAACTGAAATCTATACTCATATTTATGAACATCAACTTCAATCTGCAGTTAACTCTAACCCATTAGCTATGATGTTTACTTAACTCTATTTCTTATCTGCTATCTATGGTAGCAGCTTTTTTTATGGATAATAAGATAATACAATGTTATTAAGTATTTATATGCTTCATAAAATATATAACGTTTTTCACTGTTTGATCTAATATAACTTCAATATTTCTATCTGAGAACCTATAATATCCTGAATTAATCTTCTGGCATAGTTCCCGTTACTTCATATTTAACTTTTAGCCCATTTTTAATCACACTATAGTTATTTACCTTAGAAATATCTTCAATACTTCCTATCTCTAATATAAAATGGTCTTCAACTTCCATATCTAATAAAATTCTATATTCTTCTTGATGCTTAAATGAAATATCTTTTGTGAAAACATCATCCAAAACAATTGCATTATCAACAATATTTGGTATCCTTTTATCCCTGTATTTTACAATCGCCCGCTTTGCTCTCACATTCAAATTTTCGATAGCTACATCTACTCTATTTAAAAATTCCTCAGCATTATATATAAATAGCGCATGTGGAAGCTCATCATCCTTAAAATCACTAAGTACTTTCTCATCAAATTGAATATTAAATTCAAAGTTAGGAAAAGCATCTTTAGTACAGTTTCAAAAAATATTTCTATGCATTAGACAAAAAATAGGTGAATTTAAATACTTTTCATCTCTAATAATTCCTGGTGGAGGACCAATTTCTACTTCTTCACCATTTATAAATAATTCATGCTTTTTAATTATTAATTGAGATGCCTCTTGCTCATCACCTCTCCCTTTCTCTCCAGTTTCTTTTTCAAGATTAATAAAGTATTTAAGATTTTTCATATATAATCTTCCTGTCTTTTGTAAATTTTCCAATCGTTCCTTTGAACCTAACTTAATAAAAATATACTTCTCACCTAAATCCTTATATGTTGTCACTTTAATTAATTCCTCTCTTTCACTTCATATTCTCTATTTTGATATATAAAAATATCTTCCGAGAATTCCTATAACTTCACTCTATGACGTTATTGTACTCATAACTATGAGCTCACAGGTGTCTATTACAGAAATTTTTTGGGGGATAAAAAACATTCATATTTTAATAACGATAGGTAACAACCTCTTTTACTATCAAAGTAACTGTTAGTCTAGATTTTCCTGCAATTCACACCGTATGTGATAGTTCCATCATACAGTGTTACATCTATACAATTTCTTTTTCATATGGATTTCCAAGTCGTTTCCTAAAATTCTCTATATTCTTGCGTGTTTATATTTCTAAGTGCCTAATATTAGTAGCTGCTTTTTTAATTAGAAACGTTATTGTCTATTGAAGCGAGATTACATACCTTAGAAACCTAAAGGCAAACTGCCATTATAAACATTACTTATCCAGTTTTATGAGATAATGGCAGTTTCGCTCTCTCTCGATTTGATGTCAATCAATCAAACAATCATTATTACCCTAGAGTAGTCTTTGATAAGTAAATATTCCATTTGATCCAGCTTCCTTTTCATTTCTATTCTACATTTATAAACCCATTAGCTTTGCTCACTTCTTAGGTGTAGTCTTATTTATCAATTAGGATTGTAAGATTAGTTAGCAATGTTTTTAAATATTTTCTCGAATCTTTATAATCAATAATTAGTTTCCTAATTGCACTTTCATATTTTTCACGCGTGAAACCTAAGCCTTTTGTAATCATTGTCAGCAATTAATTTTCCGAATAAAAATTATTCTTTTTCAATAATATCTTTCAAATTAGGTCTATATTCAAATTCACCACGTTGTGCTTTATTAACTCTATTAATTCAAATAACAAGTGTATTTTAATTTCACTTTTACACAAGTGCTTTTGATTTAATATTTCCATACATATCATAACAAAACAAGATCAATATCTTATAATTCTTTTCTGTCCAAAGTTGTTGTAAGCATTGATATGACTTTAAAAGTACCATAAAATTCATGAACAATAGTTATACTTGACTTAAATTCTGGTATACCAAATACTTTTACAGTATATATACTTTCATTTTTTGTGTTTGGCTTGCCAAAATTAATAAAATTCATAGGTTTTCCTGAATAAAACTGATCAATAAATTTTTCAATCTGCTTAACCTTAAAGTCATCATTACTTTCAAAATTAGGATAAATATGAGAAATAGAATAATGTAAAGGAAGTGAACAATCACAGCTTTTATAAATTATTCCACATGATAATGCCGTGAAGAACTCATCAAATCTCGAAATGTCAACTTTATATTTCACAGTTCCATTCTCCATACTAACAGCATGCTCTAATAGTTTCTTACGTAGTGCATTATTGTTGAAATCTAATTGCGGTTTTACTTTGTTAAGAAATACTTCTCGAGCTCGATTACTTGGTGATGCATTCATACATATATGGATTAGTACATAAAGATCATTTTGGGACTTGGCATTGTTGTGTTTTTCGCATGATTTAACAGTTAATAATTGTTCTTTTTCTCCATCTGGAAAGAATGAACGTGGAGGAATATGCTCTTTTGTTATTCCTTCATCATTACATCCTTGATAATAGCATTTCATTTAACATCCCCCTTTCATGAAAATTTATAATTATTGTCGAGCATAGTACATAACGTTTCCGCATCTCCAATGTTGCTGGATCGTACCCATAAGGAATCCCATGTTGGTGCTTGCTATCAACTACCCATTATAGACATTAGACGCACTTCTCTATAATTCTACTATTCTTCAATTTAATTCAAATCCCTTCACTAAATAACAATTAATAAGTATTTTTACAACCTTTTACCAAATAGCTCGACACAAACAAAAGCAGCAAGCAAGGTTTTACCCCACCTACTGCCATACTCTTATAACACATAATATTCTATAGCTTTAATTTCAACCTTCTTCTTTCTTGCCAGTTATTGAGCCTTTCCAATTCTTTTTCAATTCCTATTTATCTTCTCACCGCGATTTTCTTTCTGCCCTTAATATAGTAGATACCATTTGAGCACTTCGTATCAAGAACATCAAAACACTCCGACACTATGGTTAACGTTGATGACATTGTTGTATCCTTTAGAGGATTACTTTCCTTAATCTCTATTTCCTTCACCTTTTTATCTGGAAGTGCTACTATAACCTTTTTGGTTATACTTTCTTTAAAATTCTTTTCAACATCCCATATGTACAAATCGCCATTTGACTTAAGTAATCTGCTTACATTCTTTAATAGTCGTTTTTTACTGTAGGTAAATAATACTTCTCTTAATGAAAAAAACATCACACAAGAATCGTAGGATTCTTTAAATGCTTTTTCCTGTTCTTTAATGTTATCTACATAATCAACAGCGATTTCATCTTGAAAACTCTTACACACACTATAAACTATACCATAATTTTCAAAGCCAATATCTAAAACATCGCCTCTGAATACTTCATTCTCCATGTTTATAAAAACGCCACTCATACTATCATCTCCCCAATATAGACTATGACTATCTTCAAATATTATTTATTATGCTTATTCTTTAGATTTTCATATAATACCTTAAGTAAGATTAATACTGATATAAATATTGTTGCCAACAGTATAAATGCTTTTCTATTCTTTATAATAACTTTATTATCCTCTGTTCCTATTGAAATAACATTTCCATTTTTTCTATCTAAAAGATACAGCTTTTCATCTATAAATTTCATACTTGCTATGTCTGAAGCTATTCCTAACTTCGCAAATTCTGTAACAGCACCTTTTTTATTCAGTGTATAAATTTTCTTTGCTGTACTATCAAAAAAGTATATAAAATCCTTTTTTCCTAGATATCCATCTTTATCTACCGTAAGCATCTTGATAGATGAAAGATATTTATGAATATACATAGGCGCTGGGGGGTTTGTTGTAGGATGATTGTCCATAACAAAAGCTACCCTTGTATCATCAATTCCTAAAAACCTAGGTGATTCAACTGGATCTCCACCGCTGTAATCTGGCCATCCATACCAGCTTCCATCTCTTATAATATAAATGTAATCATTATCTCCTTTGATTGGCCTTAAGCCTTTATTCTCCATGCCGCTAACAGCAGCTATAAGATTTCCCATACTGTTAAATTCCATTCCCTCTACGCTTCGTATTCCCCAAGCCATAGTATTATAGGAATTTTTCTTAAGGTCATATATTAAAACACTAGCATTCCCTATTCCCTTGCCCTTTATTTTGCTTCCTTCTTCAACATTCTCACCGTAAGACATAAAGGCTCCTGTCTTTGCTTCTCCGAAAATCTTTCCTTTTGAGGTTATTGTATATGGAAGAATATCTTGCTTTTCTCCTTTTTCTGCAACTCCAGAGTTTGTACTGCTCCCAATGGCTATGTATAACTTATCATTATATAATCTCATAATAGGTTTGTGAGCATAACTCACTGGTAAATCTTTCATAAGCTCAGTAATCTTTTTATTTTTTACATCGATCTTATAGAGAAACTTTTGAGAAATAAAAAATACATTATCATGACTCCAACTCAGTGTTGAAATATCATACTTTTTACTTTTTACTATGTACTTAGTATCGCCTTTATTAGATATTAATAATATTTTATCTTTGAAAGCTACATAAAAATTCCCCTGATTATCACTTACGAAATCCCTTGCTCCTTCTAATCCTTTATACTGTATACTCCAATATAAATTGTTATCATTAATTTTTATATCATAGCCTTTTAGAATTAAAGTTACGCCTAAAACACAGGCAGTAACTGCTATAGAAACAATAATTAGTCTTATCATTCCTTTAAAATATCTCTTCTTCATTTTCCCTCCACCATTTCTATAGTTCTTATGTTATTTATATTGGATCTTTATATATATTATGATAAGTTTCATAGACTCTTCATCCTGTAAAAAATATAAATTTATGACCGATAAAAATAATTCTTTGCATATAGTAAAAATGCCCTTCATATTTTATAAAGAACATCTACTATATAAAATCATATTTTTTTGAGAACTTATTTCTTAATTTAATAAACCATAAAGGTTTTTTCATTAATAATCAATGGGGGGTGCTTATATCCTTGAAAAAGATAGATAGCTTTTTAAAAGAAACTTTGATATTGTCTATTTCCAATTCAGCTATGGGTGTATTTCGCTTTGTTTTTTCTATTATTCTTACAAGGAAATTAGGCTCAGAAGGTTTAGGCTTATATGCTCTTGTTATGCCTGTTTATGACCTTTTTATATGCCTTGCCTGTGGAGGGCTAGTAGCATCTATTTCAAGGAAAGGTGCAGAGTTTCATAGTCAAAAAAGATATAAGAGCTTACTTAAAGTTGTTAAGGTTTCAATAACCTTTGAGCTAATATGGTCAACTCTTATAGCTATTACTATATTTTTCTCTTCATCCTTTATAGCTACTTATATTATTAAAGATGTAAGAACAGCTTTATCTATAAAACTTATAAGTCCAGCTATAATATTTGTTGCGCTAAGTGCTATTTATAAATCATACTTCTACTCTATATCAAAGGCTGTTACTCCTGCGTACATAGATATTCTAGAAAAACTTATTAGAATTTTTGCAATTTTAGCTTCTATTGAAATTTTGCATCTAAAAGATTTAACAGAAACAGTATCAGCAGTATATGGAGCATTTATGTTTGGAGAATTTGTAAGTTTGCTTTTTCTTGTGGTTAGCTACAATAACAGTAAAAAAAAGCTACCTGTGGAACCAAATGAGAATATAGAAAATTCAGTACAAATACTTTTTGACGTTCTTATAGTAATGGCACCACTACTTATTAATACTTTACTTAGTTCTATCCTTGGTACAGCTTCAACCTTGATAGTTCCAAGACGTCTTGTTGCTTCTGGAGTCTCATATAGTGAAGCATTAACTTTAATAGGTGAATTTACAGGTATGGCTTATACAATAACAATGTTTCCTGCGATAATTATAATGTCAATGGCAACGTTGCTTGTTCCAGAACTATCTAAAGAAATAGCTAACAAAAATTACTTTAGATTAGAAAGAAGAATTGTTCAATCTTTGAAGCTATCTTTTTTCCTTGGAATAGCAACTATTGTTGTGGGATCATTAATTCCTAAAGAACTTGGGGATATTTTTTATTCTAAACCTCATATTGCTCCATATATAAAGTTTGCAGCTTTCACTGCACCACTTATGTATTTATCTAGTACTACTTTTGGATTGCTCAGTGGTCTTGGAAGACAAAAAGAGATTCTAAGAAATTCTCTTATAATGTCTGTAGTAGAAATAATATGTCTTTACATATTTACAAGAATTCCTTTTATAAATATTTATGGTTATGGTATAGCAGTATTTGTAACTACAGCTTTAGCTTACATCCTAAATATAATTGAGATAAAGAAAGTAGTGTATTTAAAAATTAGTTATGTCAATGTATTCATCTATTGCTTAATAGGATTACTTACATTTTTAATATTTGGAATTTTCAACAATATTGTTCCGCCCTTACCATATAACATAAAAGTTATATGCATCATTGCTGGAACATTCCTTAGTTATTTTTACCTTTCAAAAAAGTCTACTCAATATCTTAGTTAAAAAAATTAGCACTCTAGAGTTTTATAAATCTAGAGTGCTAAAAACTATATAAGTTCCGATAATATTTCTACATAATATACATATACCATTGATAACCTTAATGTATTTTTCTAATGGAAACATCTATAACGATTATTTTATTGTCTAAAAATTCTTGTTAAAAGAATTTTAATGTATCATTCTTGATCTTTTTAAGTACAGGTGGTAGGGATTCAGCTATAGTCTTATTTTCCATATACTTTATTTTTTCTGGACAATCTCTAAAAATCAACTTATACGCATATAAGAATTGATAATTAACCCCATATTTATTATTAAAGAAACTATTAAGCTTTTTGTCACCGTACTTACTATCTCCAACAATTGGGTTCCCTAAATGACTTAGATGAGCTCTTAACTGATGGCTTCTTCCTGTTATAAGTTCAATATCTAAAAGAGAATAAGAACCAACAGTTTCTAGAGTTTTAACTTCCATGGAAATCTTCTTTCTATCTGCTCCACCTTCATTATATATCTTAGAAAGATTTTGACTTTCATCCTTAGAAATATAAGCATCATATCTTCCATCTTTAAGCTTTCCTTGAACTAACGCCATATAGTATTTCTGTATTCTTCTATCCCTTACCATCTCATTTAAAGCTTTTAAGCCCTCAAAAGTTTTTCCAAAAATAACAATACCACTAGTGTTTCTATCTAGCCTATTACAAGAAGCTGGTGTAAAAGTTACTTCATTTTCTGGTAAATAGTCTCCTTTGTCGTGAAGATACGAAAGCACATAATCTGTTAGTGTTGGATCTCCGTTCTTTTTATCTGCATGAACTAATACTCCTGGCCATTTTTCAACTAGAAGAATGTTTTCATCTTCAAAAGTTATTTTCAAATGAACATTTTCTATCTTTTGAAAGTTAAGTTCCTTTTTTGGTGATGCCTGAACGTACTTTGAGGTTTCTACCACATCACCTTCTTGAAGAAAATAGTTCTCCTTAACTTTTTTTCCATTTACTCTGATATCTCCCTTTCTAAAAGCTTTGTATAAAGCACTTAAAGGCAGATCTTGAAGCCATTTTCTTACGAACTTATCAGTTCTTTGACCTTGTTCATTTGTTCCTATAGTAATTCTCATATATTCCTCCAATTATCCCTTCAAAAACTCAAAGGCTGCTGTACATTGAATTGCAACTCCAATAGGAAGAGCATCTTCATCAACATCAAAGAGGCTTCCATGGGCTGGATGTACAATTCCCTTTTCTTCATTCCTAGTACCTAGAACATAAAATGCTGAAGGTTTTGCATTAGAAAAATATGCAAAGCTTTCAACTCCCATACTTGGAGCTTTAAGCTTTATTACATTCTCCACGCCTACTACTTTTTCTGCTGCATCTTTAATTAGATCAACAGTAGCATTGTCATTTATTAAGCAAGGGTATCCTTCTGATATTTTTATCTCACAAGTACCTCTCATAGCTTTTACAATTCCTTCTGTTATTTCTGGAACTCTTCTTGTAACAAGTTCTCTATGCTCAGGTTTAATAGTTCTTATAATTCCACCAATTTTAACTTCTTCAGGAATTATATTTTGAGCTGTTCCTCCACTTATAAAACCAATAGTAATAACAGTTGCATCTGTAGGAGTTATTTCTCTGCTAACAATAGTTTGAAGAGCATTAATAACATTTGCAGCGATAACTATTGGGTCTACTGCTGAATCTGGGTGAGCTCCATGTCCACCCTTACCTTTAATTGTTATTGTAAATGGGTTCGAAGCAGCATTGAAAATATCATATATGATACCAGCTTTTCCACATGGTATATCCTCTGCAACATGAAGACCAATAACTGAATCAACTGTTGGATTTTCAAGAGCACCTTCTTCTATCATGAGAGTTGCTCCACCACTAGTTTCTTCTGCTGGCTCAAATAAAATTTTTACATTTCCTTTAAATTTATCTTTGTTTTTATTCATAACCTTAGCCACGCCTAATGCTATAGTAGTATGTGCATCATGACCACAAGCATGCATCTTTGAATCGGCTGTAGATTTATAATTACATTGCTTTCTATCTTCAAGTGGCAATGCATCCATATCAGCTCTAACTGCAATAGTTTTTCCTTCTCCTAACTGCCCTTTAATCGTTGCTACTACTCCGCATTTAGCCACAGTAAAATACTCTATACCCTCTTTTTCTAAAAACTCACATATCTTTTTAGAAGTCCTTGGCAAATCAAAATCAAGCTCTGGATACATATGAAAATCTCTTCTTGCTGCAATTAATTCATCTTTTATTGCTAATGCTTCTTTTAAAAATTCCAAAAGTTTTCCTCCTTATATTTCCTCTAACTACTTATTATATTATATATTATCAATTAAGGGGGATATTCTTATTGTCTCATAGTATATAAGCTTTCAAACTCATATAATAATCTATTATAGTTCATCCCAACCTATAGATATTTCATCTCCATGTTTTAGTACATCACCAAAGCTTGCTTTTTTACCATTGAGCAATAATCGTAACATTCCTTTTGCTGAACTGAGATCAAAATTCACATAATTAAATATATCTACAAATACATAGCTTTCTTTACCTTTTAAAATTATCTTCTCATTATTTACTGCTACTTCTATTTCACCTAACACTACTGTATTTACAGTTTTATTCTCAACATGATCAGATAAATTTATTACTTTATCTGAAGCTTCTAATCCAACGGCTACTTCTTTATAAACTTCTTCAGTTGATAAATTATTACCTTCACCATCTTTTGATTTCTCTATTTCCTTTGGTTTCTCTATTATTCTTATCTCACTATAAATTTTATCGCCTTCGTTTATCTCATAATATTCATTGATCAATTTATTACCACAATAAAAATCATACATATCGCTGGTGTCTTTTAGCATATATTTTCTAAAATCACCTAGAGTACGAGGATAGACAACATCTACTACGTCATTTTCTTGAATTATCTCCTCAAATTCTGCTTTCACCTGATTCTTAGTGGCAATAGGTTCTAAATAGTATAATTGTTCATTATAATAAAAGCTTATAGACATAACATCCTTAACATACTCTAAAATCTTTGGTTTTGCAGGCTCTCCATCTTTAGCAAAGTCAATTTTTATTTTATCTCCTTCAGCTACCTTTGAATCTATATTGCCTATTTCACCATTTATTTTTATTACAGCATTCTTTCCAGTTCCACCAAACCCTATTCTTGTAGCACCATTTAACTTAAATCTTATATTCTTACCTTTTCTCGCCATGATTACCTTAGGATTTAAACCTGCTTGAAGTATTACATCCATAACAGTGTTTTCACGGTAATTAAAAAGACTTATTACACTGTCGTTTAATATTACATCAATAAAATCATTGCCACTTTTCTTTAAGGATTCTAAGGCTATTCCAAGTACTGTTACTCCTGTGCTTCCAAAAGACAAATCTGCACCAATACAATCTTCAACAGCCTCTCTTCCTCTTATCCCAACTCTTTGAAGCGGTAAATTAAGATTTTCTGCTACTAATTCTTGAAGCAGAGGCGTATGAGCTCCCCCACCAACTAAAAACACAGCATTTGGAGCTTTATTTCCATTGAGTTCTAATATCTTCTGTGAAATATCATCTGCAAGCTTCTTTATA
This sequence comes from Clostridium cellulovorans 743B, assembly GCF_000145275.1. Classification (NCBI taxonomy): domain Bacteria; kingdom Bacillati; phylum Bacillota; class Clostridia; order Eubacteriales; family Clostridiaceae; genus Clostridium; species Clostridium cellulovorans. The sequence goes on along the minus strand of NC_014393.1, from coordinate 2,004,494 downwards.
ACAGGAGTGATTACCTTCATTACTTCTTCCTTTGATACTACAGTTTCAAAGCCTAAAATATCTACAATAGTAATCTCTTCTTCTGTCTGCAATTTTCTTTTAATTAACTCTGCGCTATTGAAGTCGATTAAATAATTTTTAGCTAAAGCTTCAGTTATTTCATCACCAGCATTTGAAACCATTCCGAAAGCACTAACTGTATCATCGCTAGTTATAGCTATATCGGAAGTTCCTGCTCCAATATCTACTAAAGCTAAATTTAATAGTCTTAATTTTTGCGGAACCGCTGCTTCAATAGCAGCTATTGGCTCTAAGGTTAAACTATACACAGATAACCCAACTTTTTTGATAACAGCATATAAACTATCTACAACAGATCTTGGAAGAAAAGTTGCTATAACCTCTAGTCCTATATTTTCACCTTTATGTGATAATAAATTGGATATAAGATAGCTATTTAAGTAATAGTTTTTAACTGAATAACCAACACAAAACAACTTTCCATCAGTAGTTTTATTTATTTCTTCTTCTGCTTTTTTTACAGCAGTAAGTTCAAGACCTCTTAAGATTTCTTTATCAATTTCCTTTTCAGGATCTGCTTCCATCTCAACTTTTACTTCAACAGTTCTTAAAAATCTTCCAGCTGCTGCAATTGCCACTTTAGTTAAAGGTTCTTTTACTTTTTCTTCAAGAGATTCTTTAACCTTCTCAACTGCTTTAGCCACAAGTCCTATATCATGAATTTGCCCATCAAGCATGGCTCTTTCTTCATGCTCAACCATAGCTTCCGCAACAATATTCAATTTTTTATCCTTAACAAATCCAACTGTTCCTATAACAGTCCGAGTTCCTATATCTAAAGAAAAAATCAAATTACCCATCATATAAACCTTCCCACTCTTAATATGAACGCCCTTATTGATCTTTGAGCTTACTTAAAATTATATAGCATTATTAACATTTGTTCAAAGACTTCCGCATTTTTTTGCTCAGATAATAGTTATTTTTGTTTTTAACATTACTTAAGCAAATTATTATTGATCACTATGTCACTTTTAAAGCTTCGCTCCATACCTTTATCAAAGATTATATCTATCCTTTCAGCATCACAATATTTAATAGTTCCTTTGCCAAAAACATTATGGACTACTTCTTGTCCAACCTTGTAAGGAATATCAATTTTCTTATTCAAATTAATTCTACATTGTTCTATGAAAAATGACGGTTCTCTAAATTTACCTTTTACGTTTCTGGGAACATATAAGTAAAGATTGTTAATTGCCCGGGTAATAGCTACGTAGAATAATCTTCTTTCTTCTTCAACATTATCAGCATTTTTATGGGGGATACTATCCTCTACACAATTAATTATAGCTACTTCCTTAAACTCCATCCCCTTAACACCATGGATCGTTGATAAAATAACCTTATCTTCATTTTCCATACTCTTATTCTTATTATTTTCTAAAGCTTCACTATATTCCCTTATGTGGTCAAGAAGTTTTAAAATAGATGTTATATTTTTTGTAGCTTCTTGAAATTCATTAACTATATCCATTACTTCTTCTACTGGGATTTTAAATTTTGCTGCATAATCCGTAAGAAACTCACCATAATTTAATTCATTAATTATGCTATAAATAGCTCCTTGTAAGCTTTTCTTATTTAAGCCTTGAATATCCCTCTTTAAGTTGTCGATTACCTTAAGCTGAAAGGTCTTTATATTCTGATCCTTTTTTAATAATTCAAAAACATCCTCCTTATAACTATAACTTCTAACCTTTTCAAGAGATACTTTGCTAAAATACCTAAAAGGCTTATTTATAATTCTAAGAAAGCTTTCTTTATCATATTGATCGATAGCTAATCTCAAGTAAGCAATAACATCTTTGATTATAAAATGATCAAAAAAATTATATTCCTTATCTAATAAATAGAAAGGAATGTTCTTTCTTAAAAATGCATCGATTATTGCTCTACTTTCATTATTTGTTCTATACAAGACAGCAAAATCTTTATAGCTTGCAGAATTATCAACTACTTTTTTTGCTATGGATATTGCGATTTCTTCTCCCTGTATATTTTCATCATAAGGTCTTGATACCTCTATTTCACCTTTAGAAGTCTTAAAAGCTTCAACTACTTTTTTATTTCTTTCCTTATTATGTTCAATAAGCTTCATAGAAGTATCTACAATATTATAATTGCTTCTATAATTAGTACTTAAATATAATTTCTTTCCACCGTTAAAAGTTTCATTGAAATTTACCATACATTGTGGTTTCGAACCTCTAAAACCGTAAATACATTGATCCTCATCACCAACTGCATAAACACTATTAGCTTTATTTAAAAGCAACAATATTTCTAATTGTATGCCATCACAATCTTGAAATTCATCAACCAGAATATGTTTAAACAAATTTCTATAGTTATTTAGAATTCTTTCATCTTCCTGAAAAAGTTCTAGAATTTTTATTTGAAGGTCATCAAAGTCCATAAGTCCTTTAGATTTTTTATAATTCTCATAACTTTCATAGCATCTCAAAAAAATATCTTTATCTATTTTTACTACAGCTTCAATCTCTATATTTCTCGAAGTTTTGACTAAGGATATAGTGCTTAATGTCTCCTTTATTTTTTCTTCACTTATTTCATCCATATATGTTACTAATACTTTTTTAACTATGCCATATGCTTCTTTTGTTTCTATCAGTTTTATATCTATATAATTTCTTAGAATTTTATAAAACAATCCATGAAAAGTTCCAAAAAACGGCACTCTACCATCATCACTTAATTTCTTATACCTCTGCTTCATATTTTCTGCAGCAGCTTTAGTAAAAGTTATAACTATTATATTTCTATAATCAATCCCTCTATTTTTAATAAGGTGGTAAACTCTATTTATTATTACTGTAGTCTTTCCTGCTCCCGGTGCTGCTACAATCAATGTATTTCCATCTTCACAATAAACAGCTTTTCTTTGATCCTTATCTAGTTTATATTGCTTTTGCATTCCATTCCTCCAAAAAACAATTCAGCTATTATATATTGTATCCTGTTACCTTGATCATTGCAAAATATTATATAATTAGATTTGAAATAGACTTTTTCCCTATCCCTCTGGATTTCAATAAAATTCAAGAATGTAAAAGAAAACTTTTTAGGATAATTAAAGGATTTATTTTGATTATATAGCAAAACATTACCCATTTTACATCACATTATTACCCTTGTACTAGCATTTATTGTTAGTATAATGAAATTAGGTGAATATTTTACCATAAAATAATTATACGGTGAATATTTTACTATTTAACAAAATTCTTATCTTAATTACGAGAATTTAGTAGACTAGATACCTTCCTTGTCCCAAATATTTCAATTATGTATATATTTATTTATTAATGTTCATATTTGTAGTTTTATAAAGGATTTTTCAATGTTTTGTATAATATATAAATATACAACAATTTATTACATATTTATATAACTCTATTGCCTAATATTTTTACATATTTTTAAATTACATTTAGGTGTAAACAAAATTACAGATTTTTAGTATATCTTTAGATGTAGATGTAATCGTTTTAGAAAACTTTTCCATCTACATACAAATAGTGTTTATAGCTTTTCCCTTTACATCCGTCATTTTGTTTTTCACAAATTTAAATTGTAAAAGCTTTAAAGGGTACAAGTTATATATATATTTAAAAAATTAATAGGTTGCTGCCTTATATACATTTTTTTTGCGGCAACACTAAATGGAGGTAGTTATTTAATGAAAAACAAAAAAATCATGGGCTTGGTGTTAGCTGCTAGCCTTACAGCCTCTGTATTTACACCTATTTTAAGTGTAAATGCTGACACTACTGTCTCAAGAAAACTAATGGATTTAGAAGTATTTAAAAGCGCTTCTATTACAGGTTGGTCTGGTAGTGCTGGAGGAGAACTTGAAGTTGCAAGTGATAGTAATCTTCCAATAGACACCTCTGCTACCTATAACGGTTTACCATCTCTTAGACTTAACGTAACAAAAGCTTCTGCACAATGGTGGTCAAGCCTTTTGACCTTAAGAGGATGGTGTACTCAAGATCTTACTCAATATCTTGCTAATGGTTACCTTGAATTTAATGTAAAAGGAAAAGTTGGAGGCGAAGACTTCCAAATAGGTCTTCAAGATCAAACTCATGAAAGAGCTGCTGGTGATTCAGTAACTTCTGTAAAAAGTATAAAAAATTATGTGAATATTAGTACAAACTGGCAACATGTTAAAATTCCACTAAAAGATATTATGGGTCCATCAACAGGCTTTGATCCAACTACAGCTAGATGCATTAACATTGTAAAAGGATCTTCTGAAATATTTACAGCATGGATAAATGATTTAAAAATAACTTCAACAGACAACGAAAAATCCTATGCTCCAATAAAGGTTAATCAAGATGGTTATTTACCATCATCAGAAAAATATGCTCTTGTTAGTGGATTCTCTGATGAACTTAACGCAAATGCTGGAAGTCAATTTCAAGTTAAAGATGCAACAACTAATGCTGTTGTATATTCAGGTACATTAACTTTAGCTAGTAGCTTTGATTCTGATTCAGGTGAAAAAATATTAAAAGGTGATTTTTCATCAGTTACAACTCCAGGAACTTATTATATTTCCGTACCTGATGCCGGAAATTCAAACTCTGTTAAATTTAAAATTGCCAGTGATGTATATAAAAATTTATTATTTGATTCTCAAAGATACTTCTTCTATCAAAGACAAGGCATAGAACTTAAAGCACCATATGTTACAGATTATCCTCGTACAGATGAAACTCCTAATGATGCAATTGCACAATTCGAATCAGGAACTCAACCTGCTCGAGAAATTACTAAAGGTTGGTATGATGCAGGTGATAAAGGAAAATATATAAATAACGGTGCCTTAGCTGTATCAAATATGTTCTGGGCTTATGAAATGTTCCCAGAGACCTTAAAAGATAATCAGTTCAATATTCCAGAAAGCGGTAATGGCGTTGTCGATATCCTTGATGAAGCAAGATGGGAGGTAGAATGGATCTTAAAGATGCAAGATTCAGTTTCTGGCGGTTTTTATGCAAGAGTACAATCTAAAGATGGAAAAGATGGCGATTCTAGTGCGCCAAGAATTATAAAAGATGGATCAACTAATATTAAATCTACTGATGATACTGCATGTGCCGCAGCTATATTAGCACATTCATATATTATGTTTAAAAATATTGATCCTACCTTTGCTAACAAGTGTCTTGAAGCAGCTAAAAGTGCTTGGAGTTATTTAGAAAAGAATCCTACAAATATAGTTTCGCCATCAGGTCCATACAATGTATACAATGATTCTAGTGATAGATTATGGGCTGCAGCAAGCTTACTTAGAGCAACTAATGAAGATAAGTATAATACTTATTTCCTTAACAATTACTCTAAATTTTCTACTTACTTTAGAGATGCCAACGGCTATGGTCATAACTGGGGCGACATGTGGACAACAGCTTTCTGGTGCTACTTAAAAGCAGATAAAAAAGATAGCAATGCGGTTAGCTGGATCAAAACTGAGTTCAGTACATGGTTAGACAATAAAATCTCAAGAACCAGCACTAATCCATGGCAAATCAGCAACCCAACTGGAAGCTTTTTCTGGGGAATCAACTCCAATATTTTATTAACTTGGGAAGATGCCATAATAGGTTCCAAACTTTTAGGTACTTACTCTGATACTATTGCTAAACAAACCCAAGCAAGTTTAAACTGGATATTAGGAGTAAACCCTCTTAGAAAATCTTTCGTAACGGGCCATGGCGAAGATAGTACAAAAAAAATATACCATGTAACCTACAGTGCAGATGGTAAAGCTGGCGTACCAAATGGTTATTTAGCAGGCGGAATTAATGCTTCAGAAGGAAAAACACTATCAAACTTCCCTGGAAAATGCTATATAGATAGCGATGGAGATTGGGTAACTAATGAAAACTGCTTAAACTGGAACGCATCCCTAGTATTCATTTCAACCTTTGTTAACTCATCAACACCTACTTCTTATAAACTAGGCGATTTAAATAACGATGGTAAAATCAACGCTATTGATATGGCATTAATGAAAAAAGGTATTTTAGGTGGTTTTACAGATTCAGCTACACAATTAGCAGGTGATGTTAATAAAGATGGCAAGACTAACGCTATTGACTTAGCATTAATAAAAAAATATATACTAGGCCAAATTAATAGCTTCTAAAATTATAGTGCATAACTAAATTTAATAGTTCTAGTATCATACATAGCTAAAATAATAGCCTCCTTTGATTTTTCAAAGGAGGCTATTTACATAGGAGTTTATTAAAAAGTATTTATATATTAGCTAAGAAGTTGTTTTTTAAGTAAAGCTAAGTCTATTGCATTTATTTTTCCATCTTTATTCATATCTGCTACAGTCATATCAGCTCCACTAGTATCTCCACTTAAAATTAATTTCTTAAGGAATGCTAAATCTATAGCATTTACTTTTCCATCTTTACTTAAATCACCAACTAAAGGTGTTGTTGGTGTTGTTGGTGTTGTTGGATTTGTTGGATTTGTTGGATTTGTTGGGTTTGTTGGTGTTGTTGGGTTTGTTGAAGTAGTTGATGCACCAAAAACAGCGCCCTTTGTATTATATGCACTTGTAGGAGCTATCATTAAGAAACCTTGAGTATTAACTGTTCCATCAGCATTTCTCCATAAAGTATGAACATCAGCACCTAATGCAGGTGATTTTATGCTTACAAAATCTGCTGCAGTTACTCCAGCTGTGTTTAATGTTCCTTTTGTAGCAGAAGCAGTTGAGTTTACGTTTTGTGTATCGCCTATTAAATAATACTTTCCACCATTTTGGAAGCTACAATTTGTCGCTACACCAATATATTTATCACTTGATACTTTTGTATTGCTGAAAGAAACTAGGTTTTTAAATATATTGTGAGAAGTAGCTACTCTTGCAAAGTCGAAGTTTGATTTTCCACCATCAGCTTGGCTATTATTGAATGATGTACAATTTTCAACAGTTATTGTTCCTGGATTTGAATTATCTGTAAATCCATGATTCTTATTTTCAAATGAGATACAGTTTATAACTGCATGATCATTAGCTATACCAGAACCGCCTAATTTAAATCCATTACCATCACTATTTGCAGTGTATTGTCCAGCTGTTGTTTGTCCATTTCTAAATGCTATACAGTTTTTCATTGTTACTGCGCCAATAGGTCCAGTTTCTGTCTTAGCATAAAGATCCCAACCATCATCTACGTTGTTATATGATATACAACCATCGAATACGTTTCCAGTTCCACAAGTTAACTTAGCAGCAAAACCATCAGCATTTTCGCCAGTTGCTGTATCCGAATTATTGAAAGATGTACAATTTAGTATTAAATTGTTTGTTGGCCATAAATCAATAGTTGCAAGGCTTGATGCTCTTCTACTGATTTGTAAACCAGTATCTCTGTTAGCTTCAAAAACACAATATTCTACTATGTTGTTATTACCACATACAAATACGCCATTATCAGCAGCACCAGTTACTCTGACACCATATAAATGCCAATAATTTCCTTCCATTTGAATTCCTCTATCATTTTTGCTTGGATCAGCCATATCATAAGACTCAGCTGAGAAATCAAATGTTACCTTTGCTCCTTGGCATGCTTTTATTGTCTTGTAAGCAGAAGCAGTTCCATCATTTCCTACAGGAAGTGTTAATTGCTTACTGAATGAATATGTACCATCCATTAATAAAATAGTACCACCAGCTTTAACATTAGCAATTGCTGATTCAATAGCCATTGGACTTTCTTTTGTTCCAGTACCTGCTGAAGTAGCTGTTGGTGAACAATAAATTGCATTAGCAAATTCCGAATCTGCTTTAGAACCAATTCCAGTTGATGTTCCATGAGTTCCAGTTGTTCCTGTGCTTGGAGTTGTTGTTCCTGTACCTGGTGTTGTTGTTCCTGTACCTGGTGTTGTTGTTCCCGTACCTGGTGTTGTTGTTCCCGTACCTGGTGTTGTTGTTCCCGTACCTGGTGTTGTTGTTCCCGTACCTGGTGTTGTTGTTCCTGTACCTGGTGTTGTTGTTCCACTAGTTGATGATGCAGTAACTTCTAAATAGTAGAAATTGATACCACCACCGTCATTAGCGAAAATCTCATATGTTCCAGCACTTGGAATATCAATAACATATTCATTTAAAGCTGAATAACCAATAGTTGTTGAGCTTACAATAGTACCACCTTTTGATAAAGCTAAAGGTCTATCAGCTGAACCACCACTTATAGCATGAACGATAAGTTTTCCACTATTTGCTGCTGTGAATTGTATAGATCTCTTTCCTTCTGCACCTGTTCCATTTGTCTTAAGACGTAATGTATATGAATTACCTGCACATTCCTTACTACTGCTATCAACTGTAAGTGGATATGTAGCTGATCCAAGAAGTGTAAAGCCATTAACAGTTGTTGATGTTGTATAAGAACCTGCTGCTATATCTGAAGTCACATTTAACTTTTGAACTGTTGTACTTGGCGTTGTTGGTGTCGTTGGTGTCGTTGGCGTTGTTGGCGTTGTTGGCGTCGTTGGCGTTGTTGGCGTTGTTGGCGTCGTTGGCGTTGTTGGCGTTGTTGGCGTTGTTGTTCCACCTGTTGATGCAACTAAAGGAGATTGATAACTCTTAATTTTAGCCATTAATGCTGCATCAATAGTATCATTTGTATCATCTGCAGTAGTGAATTTCCATATGAAATCTCCACCCTCTACTCTTCCTGCATAAGTTGTTACAACATTTTTTACATCCTCAACTGCATCTGGTTTATAACTGTACATTATTGAACTTGTATCAAAGTTATTATATGTAGTTCCTCCACTTACAGTTTTATATGAGCTTGGAACCGCTTCATTTCTTGTTGTAGCTAGGTATGCATCAAATTGAGTTGCATCTTCTGATGAATAAACAAGTCTTTTAGCACCTTCAACAGTGTTGTTGTATGCTTTAATCATACCGCCAGCTTCACCTGAGAAAGTTCCTTCTGGATCATTATAAATATCACTACCTTGTAATGATGTCAACATTGGATATTTACAATTTCTAAAATAGTTATTTTCTACGAAAGCAGAACTACCTTTTGTAACCCCAACTCCGTATTTTGCATTTCCATCAAAATAGTTGTTATATATGTGAATTGTACCAACTCTAATACGAGGATGTCTTGAATCTGAATGATCAAACCAATTATGATGATAAGTTACGTAGAAGTTTTCTGTATCATTCATACCACAAAGTGAACATTTTCCTGAATCATAGTAGTGATTATATGCAATCGTAACATATGTAGACTTGCCTTTTACGTCAGATGATCCATCACCTTTTACTTGGTCTGCATCACTACCTGCTGATCCATAGAAAATATCGTTGTTATGGACCCAAATATTATCGTTTCCAGTGTCAAGAGAGATTCCATCATCTGGGAATAACATGAATCCTAGGTTTCTTATTTCTACATTGTGCGCATCTCTAACAAGCATTCCCCATTGATATGCTGTAGCATCATCTCCAACACCTTCAAAAGTAACGTTATATATTCCTTTTAATTGTAGATATCCAGTGCTATTAAGACCAGTAATATCTGAAGCCTTAATTTGACCTATCACACGGATAATAAGTGGACGCTTATCATAAGCCTTTTGGCGTTTTGATAAAATATCAGCAACACCTTTGCAAGTAGTAGTAGTTCCATTACTACTTGTTATTACATCTGCTGTTACTGTACTTGCAGTATCAGCTGTAATGTATACAATTTGAGCGTTGCTTGGTATAGTACCATCATCATTATATCCACCTGAACTAGTTTTTGCTGGTGATTCTTTAGCGAATGCAAATCCTTCTCTTACATGACTCTTAACACTAAGAGTTGAAGTAATTGCTTGTGCTGAAGCCACCTCAGAATTATTTATAATTGGTACTACCTTTACTACATAATCTCCTTGTGCAAGACCTAATACATCTGCTCTGAAATACGTAGGATATTTTCTAATTAATTGGCTATCTATTTTTTGATATCCAGAATCTGAAGCAGTTGCTGATTTGTAATAAACATTATATCCACTTGCACCTGCAACAGCACTCCATTCTACATGAGCTGATTCTAACCAACCATTGCTCTCTAGTATATTCACTTGAGTAGCTGTACTTTCTGCTGCTTCTAATGCTGCAGCAAATACACTATAAGTTTGAGAATTAGCATTAATTAATGGTGTTACTACCATTGATGATGCTAGTGCTGCTACCAGAACTCTTTCTGGAACTTTCTTCATTCGCTTGTTTCCTTTTGATCTCTTTTTCATTTCTTAATCTCCCCTAATAACTTTATTTATGTTAAATATGGGAACGTTTCCTACTACTTTGCTAAAATATAATCTCTTAGTTAAAATATATTTAACACAACTATATTATTACATATAAGTATAAATAATGTCAATGCATGTTGTATACATGTTTCATATTTTTTCATTTTTTTTAAAATATTATAACTTTATACTTAAACCACAGCTCCTTCCGTTATATTTAAATTACTTTTTTATATGAAAAATAGTCATATTTCTATTAAGCTTGGTCTTAATTTGTTCAAAACTTAAAAACTTAGCTAAATTTAACACCGTAAAAAAAATAAAAGTGACTACGGAAAATTATAGTCACTTTTGAAAAGCTATATTATTGTATTGTTAATGACACTAAAGTAGTTTTATAGTTTTCAATACTAGCCATTAATGCTATGTTAACATCAGATTTCACATCGTCTTCAGCTGTAAATTTCCATGTAAAGTCTCCACCTTCTATTCTTCCTGCATAAATAGTTATATTGGTTTTTACATTTCCAACAGTATCTGATTTATAACTATACATTGTTGCACTTGTATCAAAGTTATTATATGTAGTTCCTCCACTCACTGTTTTATATGAACTTGAAACTGTTTCATTTCTCGTTTTAGATAAATATGCATCAAATTGAGCTGCATTTTCATTGGTACATACAATTCTTTCTGCACCTTCTATTGTATTATTCTATGCTTTAATCATACCACCAACTTCATCAGAGAAGCCTCTTACTGCACCATTATAGATACAATTACCTTGCAGAGAACTTAACATTGGGTGTTTACAATTCTAAAATAGTTATTTTCTACAAAGGTATGCAATTGTTATAAAATCTTATAGCTTTACATCACTAGAACCATCACTTTTTACCTATAAACATCCATTAGATTTTAATGTTTTCATATTCTTCACCTACCATCCGAATAATACGATGTGTTTTATCATAACCTCTTTTATAAGTTGTTAAAATATTAACAAGACCTGTGCAAGTGGTTTTACTTCCTTTTGAATTCGTTATAACATCTAACTTTACTGTATTTACAGTGCTCACTGTTACATATATAATATTTTCATTTGTTGGCACAGTACCATCATCATTATATCCACCTGATCCTGTTTTCATTGGTGATTCTTTATTTTCATTTGATTGTTTACATTTACTCTCTTTTTTCATTTTTTATATCCCTAGCTAATTTTATTCTATGTTAAACATAAAACCGTTTTATTCAAAATCTTCTAAGTTATATATTTTTAGTATTAATATATACAAATTAAATATATTTTTTCATATAAGTATATCTATTGTCAGCATTCTTGTATACCTATTATCTCTTTGTTTTTTATCTTAATTCCAGTTTTAAACTTTCCCCTTTCTATCATAGATAGTTCTTGCAACCCAATAATTAAGATATATACTATTTTAATTATATATTCTTCCTAACTTAAACTAGTATACTAAAAATACCCTTTTATAACTCAATATTAATATTTCAAAAATATCCTCGATATTTTTAAGCAAATTAAAATTCACTTATATAATTAAATAAATCATATTATCTTTTTTTCTGCATTGTATTCATCAAAAAAAACGGTTAAACTATATTATATTGTAAAGTGTTAACATAATATTTGAAGATACATAATTATATTTTTGAGAGGAATTATTATGGAACTAGTTAAAAACTTTAATTTAAGAAATGAAAGAAACCTATCTATGCTCGTAGATTTTTATGAATTTACTATGGGTAATGGATATTTAAAAAATGGATATGCCAATGAGATCGTATATTTTGATATGTTTTTTAGACGGGTTCCTGATGGCGGTGGCTATTGTATAATGGCAGGAGTTCAACAACTAATAGAATATCTTAGCAACTTAAAATTCACTGTTGAAGACATAGAGTATCTAAGAACTAAAAATATTTTTGCTGAAGAGTTTCTAGATTATCTAAAAAACTTTCAATTTACTTGTGATGTTTGGGCCGTTCCTGAAGGATATCCAGTATTCCCAAATGAACCCTTAGTTACAGTAAAAGGTCCTGCAATTCAAGCTCAATTAATAGAAACTATGGTGCTATTAACTATTAATCATCAAACCTTAATAGCAACAAAGGCTAATAGAATCTGTAGAGCTGCTAAAGGTAGACCTGTTATGGAATTTGGTTCAAGGAGAGCACAAGGCTACGATGGTGCAATTTATGGAGCTAGAGCCGCTATAATTGGTGGATGTTCCTCAACAGCTTGTACTATTTCGGACCAAATGTTTGGAATTCCTGCTGTTGGTACCATGGCTCATTCTTGGATACAGCTTTTTGATGATGAGTATACAGCTTTTAAAACTTGGGCTGAAACTTACCCAGACAACTGTGTATTCTTAATTGATACATATAATGTATTAAAATCTGGTATTCCTAACGCTATCAAGGTTTTTGACGAAGTCCTAAAACCTCTTGGCAAGCGTCCTAGCGGTGTAAGAATAGATAGTGGTGATATTACTTATCTTTCAAACAGATGTCGTGAGATGCTTGATTCTGCTGGATATAACGATGTTAAAATCATAGTTTCAAACTCTCTTGATGAATACATAATTATGGATGTATTATCACAAGGAGCTGAAATCGATAGTTTCGGAGTGGGTGAAAGATTGATAACTGCTAAATCTGAACCAGTTTTCGGTGGTGTATATAAACTTGTTGCTGTAGGAAGCGATAATAAAATAAAACCAAGAATTAAAATCAGTGAAAATGAAGAAAAAATAACCAACCCTGGTTTTAAAAAAATATATAGAATTTTTGATAAAAAATCAAATAAGGCTATTGCAGATTTGATAACTCTTCACGATGAAGTAATTGATGAATCTAAACCACTTACTATATTTGATCCAATCTATACTTGGAAAGTTAAAAAGCTTACAAACTTTTATGCAAAAGAACTTTTAGTTCAGATATTTGATAAAGGTAATCAAGTGTATGAATCTCCAGAAGTAATAGATATAAGAGAGTTCTCGATAAAAGAGACAGAAAAACTTTGGAAGGAAGTACTTAGGTTTGAGAATCCTCATAACTATTATGTTGATTTATCTCAAAAATTATGGGACCTAAAACACAATATGTTAAGAGGCTTTACTGAAGAGTTCAGTAGCAAAGAAAATTAAGGAGAATATTATGAGAGATACAAGATTTGAAATCAGTGATAGAGCATATATAGAGTTGCAAACCTTACTTAATGAGCATATTGAATACTCTTACGTTAACTTTAGATCAATTTCAAGCTGTTGTAAACCTAAAGTAGATATAATGCTTAATGATACTAAATCAGAAGATGATATAGTGATCACCTATAAAGATTTACAAATCACTTTTTCACCTAATGATTTTAAAGATATAAAAAGTATAACATTAATATATGTTGATAATTTTGAAATAAAGATTGATAAATTTGATGATATAAAGAAAGATTGTGCAAATTGCTCATCTAAGGGTTCCTGTGGCTCTAAAACTACAAATGGCTGTGGTGGTTGTAAATCTTGTTAATTGCAGATTTTAGGCTGAATTTAGAAATAACTAAATTCAGCCTTTTCTATTGTTTTATACTATAAACAAAACCGAATATTATTTCTCTTACGCAGTCAATCAAATCATTTCTTAGTTTTTTCATTATTTGCAATCAAACCAAATGCTAATTTCGCGCTCAACATTTTCGGTATTTTCTGAGGCATGAACTAAGTTTCTTGTTCTATCTATGGCATATTTTCCTCTTATACTAGCACCCTCAGCTTTCAATGGATCCTTATCACCATTTACTTTTCTTATAAGTTCAATGGCATTTTCACCTTCTAAGATCATTGCAACAATTCTATCCTCTGTTAAATAATCAATTAGTTCTTGAAAGAAAAATTTCCCCTTATGTTCTTTGTAATGTTCCTCAGCTTCTGCTTTTGAAGGCTTACACATTTTCATATCTGCAATTCTTAATCCTTTATTTTCGAATACTGTTATTATCCTACCTATCAATCCTCTCTCTACTCCGTCAGGTTTAATTAACACCAATGTTCTTTCCATAAACATACTCCTTTACCCATTATTTTGGAAATTAATATTATACTTCTTTCATTATAGACATCTAAAGAAAAAAAAATACCAAACAAATGATTATTGACCAAAAGCGTAGTTGAAATGAAAATTTTCCCACACGTTCTTAGTCCTATTATAAATTATTTAACTGAATTTTAGAAGCACAAAATTTTTACAGTATATTTTGACAAAATAATCGAGTATGTAGTCCCTAAATAACTTATTAATTTAATTAATTTTGTATGGAGAAAATATTTTACGCTATGCTGTTATAATTAATTTTTTTGCTCTTAAAATTTATACGAAGGATTGAAGAATAATATTCCAGTTATCTTTTTAAACTAGTTTTCATTAAGAATAATGATATGACGTATTTTATTCAAGGTAACTCATCAACGAGTTACCTCATTCCACGTTTTAAGAAAGTTAAAAATTTTTCTTCTTTCTATATATATACTTATCTTTATAAGCTAACCTTTAAATGCTATAGCATCAAGTTGAAATTGAAGTCCCTCTTCGCCACCACGATGAGCAAACTCTGTTTGTATTGATTTTCGAGCTGGATACTTACCTTTAAATCTCTCTTTAATTACCTTTTCCATCACAGGTATATTCCACACATCTCTAAACAAGCATTCAATTTTTACCACTGATTCTAAAGTTAAACCGATTGATTCTAGTCGTCTACTCAAATGGTCAAAGGCACCATTAATTTGATTTTCTATTGGCTGACCAATGTTACCAACACAATAACTTATAAAAACAAAATCACCAGCCTCAACAATTCCAGAATGTCCCCATTCTTCGCTTACGTCACTTCTTATAATTTCTCTCATCTAACTTCCTCCTTCTATATTATATAAGAATGTATCTTTTTATAGTTTATTACAATTATATATTGTATGGATGGATATATAAATAACTTCATACACCTTTAATATCATCTATATCTGCTTCATCAATTTACTATGAAAGGTATTATTAATTATTAATTATTAAGCTACCATTGCAAACTAAAAATGCTGTGTAGATCAAACCCTACACAGCATTTTTTTAGTTTTGAACGTTTCCTATATCTTTTCTATAGTACTTATTTTTGAAATCTACTTTATTTACATCTTCATAAGTGGCAGCTCTAGCAGCTTCTAAGTTTTCTCCTACATTAACAACATTTAAAACTCTTCCGCCATTTGTATATACTTTGCCATCCTTTAAAGTAACTGCAGCTCCAAAGTACTTACCATTTACCTTATCATAACCTGTGATTTCAAAACCTTTTTCAAAAGTTCCTGGATAACCCAAGGAAGCAAGAGTAACACAGCAGCTATGTTTGTCTTCCCACTGAATATCAGCACCTTCTAATTTTTCTTCTAAAGCAAGCTCGATTATTTCAAGTAAATCAGTCTTTAAAAGAGGAAGTATACATTGAGTTTCAGGGTCACCCATTCTGCAATTATATTCTAAAAGATAAACGCCCTTTTTATTTACCATTATTCCAAAGAAAATGATACCTTTAAAGTCAAAACCTTCTTTTTGAATTCCTTCTAGGGTTGGAGCCATTATTCTTTCTTCAAATTCTTTTTTAACTTCATCTGTATAATAAGGATTTGGAGCTATAACTCCCATACCACCTGTGTTAGGACCTGTTTCACCTTCGTATATCTTCTTATGGTCTTTAGAAGATAAGAATGGTACTATTGTTTTTCCATCAGTTATTGTTAATATAGATGCTTCTACACCTTCTAAGAACTCTTCAATTACTACAGTTTTTCCTGCGCCTTTGAATACATCCTCTTCCATACATTCTCTTAAAGCTTTTTCTGCTTCTTCATAGGTTGGAGATATGTAAACACCTTTACCCGCTGCTAAGCCATCTGCTTTTATAACGATTGGGAAATCGCATTTCTTTAAATGTTCTATACTGTCTTCTAAGTTATTAAAAACTTGATAATCAGCAGTTTTTACATTATATTTTTTCATAAAGTCTTTAGCAAAAGATTTACTTCCTTCAAGCTCAGCTCCAGCTTGTGCTGGTCCAAAAATCTTTAAGTTATTTTTCTTAAATAAATCTACTACGCCTTGAACTAAGTAAACTTCTGGTCCAACGATCGTTAAGTCAACTTTATTTTCTAATGCAAAGTCCTTCATTTCTTCTATTGTATTTAAATCAACATTGACACATTTATTTTCTATTGCAGTACCACCATTTCCTGGGGCACAGTATATTTTATTTACCTTATCGCTTTGTGCAAGCTTCCAAGCTAAAGCATGTTCTCTTCCACCGTTACCAATTATCATTAAATCCATAGTATTTTCCTCCTTATAAGCTTCTCCCATAAATATATTCCATAAAAGCTTCTTAATAGATACTAAATCACCTAAACTTTTTTCATGCATAATATTTTTATATAATGTACTGAAAATTTATATTCTGTTCATCATAGAAAAGGTGCTGCCATTGATAATGTAAACAGCACCTTTTCAGTGTTAATTAGTGTTTGAAATGTCTTAATCCTGTGAATACCATTGATATGTCGTTTTTATCACAATTCTCTATTGATTCGCTGTCTCTAACAGATCCACCTGGTTGTATTATTGAAGATATTCCGTATTTTGCAGCTTCTTCAACGATGTCACCAAATGGGAAGAAAGCGTCTGAAGCTAAAATTGCTCCTTCTGGATTGTTTGATCTCTTAAGAGATTCTTGTGTAGGCCAGATTCTATTTACTTGACCTCCACCAATTCCAAGGGTAACTTGATCTTTAGCAATAACGATAGCATTTGATTTAACGTACTTAACTACCTTCATACCAAAGATTAAATCCTTCATTTCTTTATCTGTTGGAGCTTTCTTTGTAACTACCTTAGTTTCTTCAATTAATTTATCATCAGCTGATTGAACAAGTATTCCACCATCAACCTTAACTAATTCTTTGCTTAATTGAGGTTTTTCATCACATTTAATAACTCTTAAATTCTTCTTAGTCTTTAATATTTCTAAAGCATCTTCGTCAAAATCTGGTGCAATTACGATTTCTAAGAATATCTTTACAAGTTCTTCTGCAGTTGCTTTATCTACAGGTCTGTTTATAGCTACTATTCCACCGAAAATTGATGTTGGGTCACATTCATAAGCTTTCATGTAGCTTTCATATACAGTTTCCCCTATAGCTACTCCACATGGAGTATTATGCTTAACTCCGCAAGCAGCTATTTCATCGAACTCACATACTACCTTCCAAGCAATATCCATATCTTTTATGTTATTGTAAGAAAGTTCTTTACCATTAAGCTGAGTAAAGTTTTTCATAGCACCTTTTTCAGTAGTTGAAACATAATAAGCAGCGCTTTGATGAGAATTTTCTCCGTATCTTAAATCCATAAGCTTCTTATAAGAAACTGATAGATACTCTTCGTTTCCATCTCCTAGCATAAAGTTGCTGATAGCAGCATCATAAGCACTAGTTAAATTGAACACCTTACCTGCTAATCTCTTCTTAAATTCGTAATCCACATCGCCTTTTTCTTCGATTTGAGACATTACTTCTGCGTAATCCTTTGTATCTGAAATTACTATAACGTCTTGGAAATTCTTAGCTGCAGATCTTAACATTGTTGGTCCACCGATATCTATAAATTCAACCTTTTCTTCAAAGGTTATATCTGCAGTAACTTTTTCAAAGAACGGATAAAGATTTACAATAACCATATCGATTGGAGTTATTCCTTTTTCCTCTATCTTTGTCATATGTTCTTCATTATCTCTTATCGCAAGAATTCCACCGTGAATATATGGATTTAAAGTCTTAACTCTGCCATCTAGCATTTCTTCAAAGCCAGTTACTTCTGTTACATCTATAACTTTGATGCCATTGTCCTTTAGGAACTTAAAGGTTCCACCAGTTGAAACTATTTCTACTCCTTTACTTTCAAGGAATTTAGCCATTTCTAATAGACCATCTTTATAAAAAACACTTATCAAAGCTCTTTTAATCATATTTCACACTACTTTCTTTTTTATTATCCTTTTATAGACACCTTTCGGCCATCAATTTGAACTCTTTCTTCTGAAAAAAGCTTAACAGCTTCCACTATAGCTTCATGCTCTTTTACAAGGATTCTCTCTTGAAGCTTTTTAGCGTCGTCGCCTTCCATTACTTCTACTACCTTTTGCAGAATGATAGCACCTGTATCAGTACCTTCATCTACAAAATGGACAGTGCAACCTGATACCTTTACACCATATTCAATAGCCATTTCATGGACCTTGATTCCATAAGCACCCATACCACAGAATGAAGGAATCAAGGAAGGGTGTATATTAATTATTCTATTTTTGAATTCTTTTATAATATCGCCTTGAAGTATAGATAAGTAACCAGCTAATACAATGATATCGGCTTTTCCTTTTAAGACTTCTAAAATCTTATCTGATAACCCCTCTTTATATTGCTTTCTATCAAATGACATCACAGGTATATTATTAAGCCTTCCTCTTTCTAAAGCATAAGCCTTTTCATTATCTGTTATTATATAACTGATTTCAGCATTAATTTCTTTATTGTTTACTGCATCTATTATGGCTTGAAGGTTCGTACCGCCCCCGGAGGCTAATACTGCTATTTTAAACATACACCTTCTCCTTCTTCAACATAACCGATCTCATAGCTATTTAAATCATATTCCTTTAATAATGACATAACCTTAGCTGCATCTTCCTTAGCTACGCACATAATGTAACCTATACCCATGTTATAAGTATTGTACATTTCTTCTTCCTTTACGCCGCATTCCATAAGATATTTGAATATTGCTGGAACTTTATAACTAGCTTTGTTAATAACAGCTCTTTGGTTTTTCTTGAACATTCTTGGAATGTTTTCTATGAATCCACCACCAGTTATGTGAGCCATACCTCTTACTTTTACTTTTTGCAGTATATCTAATACTGGTTTAACATAAATTCTAGTAGGTGTAAGTAAAGTTTCACCTATTGGTGCTCCATTAAAATCTATATTTATATCAGGAATTAATTTTCTTACAAGTGAATAACCATTTGAATGTACTCCTGATGATTCTATACCAATTAAAATATCTCCGTTTTCGATATCGCTTCCATCTATGATTTCATCTTTTTCTACAACACCAACAGCAAAACCTGCTATATCATAATCTCCGTGTTTATAGAATCCAGGCATTTCTGCAGTTTCTCCGCCAAGAAGAGCGCAGTTACTTTGAAGACAACCTTCTGAAACTCCTTTTACAAGGTCTGCTGCTACTTCTGCTTCTAATTTTCCGCAACCAATGTAATCAAGGAAGAATATTGGTTTTGCACCATGGCATAGTATATCGTTAACACACATAGCTACGCAATCAATACCAACAGTATCATACTTTTTCATTCTTATTGCTATTTCAAGCTTTGTTCCAACTCCATCAGTTCCAGAAACAATTACTGGATTCTTATATTGTCCAAGCTCAAACATTCCTGCAAAAGATCCGATAGAATTTAAAACTCCTGGAATTTGAGTCCTTTTAGCATGTTCCTTTATCATTGAAACACTTCTGTAGCCTTCTTCAATGTCAACTCCACTTTCTTTATATAAACTCATAACCTCTATACCTCACTTAGCGTCTTTATTTTTGAAACTGTTCTACTGGTGTTGCCATTGGATAAATACCATTAAAGCAACCTAAACAAAAATCATTACTTCCACCAAGGGATTTAACTAAATCTTCAATAGTTAAAAATCCAAGGGAATCTGCTCCTATCATTTCTCTCATCTGCTCTGTACTAGCCTCTGAGCCCATTAAATCCTTACGATAAGGAGTATCTATTCCAAAATAACATGGATAACCAACCATCGGTGATGCAACTCTAAAATGAACTTCTGTAGCTCCAGCTCTTCTTAATATTTCAATAAGTCTTTTTCCAGTTGTACCTCTTACGATAGAATCATCTATTAAAACAACTCTTTTACCGTTTACTATTGATTTA
This sequence comes from Clostridium cellulovorans 743B, assembly GCF_000145275.1. Lineage (NCBI taxonomy): Bacteria > Bacillati > Bacillota > Clostridia > Eubacteriales > Clostridiaceae > Clostridium > Clostridium cellulovorans. Next base: position 1,983,991 of record NC_014393.1, on the reverse strand, counting down.
AGAACATTAAGCTTAACTGATACTGCTCTTTCTCTCATTTCTTGAGTTGGAGCAATAAAGGTTCTACCGATATATTTGTTCTTTATAATGCCCATTTCATTTGGAATTCCGCTTGCCTTAGAAAAACCTACAGCAGATGCTAAACCTGAATCTGGAACGCCAATTACTACGTCCGCTTCAACTGGGTATTTTTCATATAACTCCATACCAGCTTTTACTCTTGCTTCATATACATTGATTCCATCAATAACGCTATCTGGTCTAGCAAAATAAATATGTTCAAAAGAACAAGATTTTCTTGGAGTGTTTTCAGCGTATTTTATTGATTTGATACCATTTTCATCAACTATTACAACTTCACCTGGCTCAACGTCTCGAATTATTTCTCCACCTATACTTTCAATAGCACAACTCTCGGAAGCTAGGATGTAACTTTCTCCTAGCTTTCCAAGGCACAATGGTCTTATACCATATGGATCTCTAACTCCTATAAGTTGCTTTTCTGTAAGCATTACAATAGCAAAAGAACCTTTTATCGCTTGAATAGCATCAACAAGTGCATATTCTAAGCCTTTTTTGTTTTGTCTTGCAATAAGATTTATTATTACTTCTGTATCGATAGAGGTTTGGAATATTGAACCTGAATCCTCTAGCAAACCTCTTATAACGTCTGCATTTATAAGTGTTCCATTATGAGCTATTGCTATTGGGCCTAGTTTAAACTCACTCATTAAAGGCTGTGCGTTCCTTGAAGTACTTTCTCCACTAGTAGAATATCTTACATGACCTATAGCACTATTACCACTTAATGTGTTTAGTAGTTCTTCATCAAATATGTCACTTACAAGGCCCATCTCTTTATGAATAGATAGCTTTTCGCCGTCACTTACAACAATTCCAGCACTTTCTTGACCTCTATGTTGAAGAGCGTAAAGTCCATAATAGGCTAAATGTGATGCTTGGATTTGTGTTTTTGAGAATATCCCAAATACCCCACACTCTTCCTTAAGTTTATCTTCATCATCTATCCACATTATTATTTTTCCTCACTAATTCTATTTAAGATTTCAACGTAAGCAGCTTTTACATCTCCAAGATCTCTTCTAAATCTATCCTTATCTAACTTTTCTCCAGTAATTGAATCCCAGAATCTACAAGTGTCTGGTGAAATTTCATCAGCTAGTAAAACTTCTCCGTCAGCAGTTTTACCAAACTCTATTTTAAAGTCGATTAATGAAATGTTTTGTTTTGCAAAGAAATCTTTTAAAACTTCGTTTACTTTTGCTGTCATTTTATAAATTTCATCTAATTCTTCAAAAGTAGTAGCTCCGATACCTACAGCATGATGATCGTTTATAAGTGGATCACCTAGTGAATCATCTTTATATGATAATTCGAAAACTGTTGTTTTAAGCTTGTAGCCTTCTTCAAGACCAAGTCTTTTAGCCATGCTACCAGCAGCTACATTTCTTACTATAACTTCAAGTGGAATGATCTCAACTTTTTTACATAATTGATCTCTATCATTTAATTTTTTGATGAAATGAGTTTTTACACCGTTCTCTTCTAATAATTTGAATATAGCAGAAGTAATTGCGTTGTTTAATACTCCCTTATCCTCGATTTCACCCTTCTTTTCTCCATTAAAAGCAGTTGCACTATCTTTATAGTGAACTATTACCTTATCCTCGTCTGCACATCTATATATTTGTTTTGCTTTTCCTTCATACATCATTTCTAATTTTTCCATTATAGTTCCACTCCTTCTCCATTTTCTTTTATAAAGTTTTCTTTCATAGTTTTTCTGAAAGCTAAAAGTTTTTCTCTTATCTCCGGATATTTAACGCCTAGTATTTCTACTGCTAACATACCAGCGTTATAACTGTTATCAATTCCAACTGTTGCAACTGGGATTGATTTTGGCATTTGAACTATTGAATATAGAGCGTCTGCTCCATCTAGAGCACCATTTATTGGTACACCAATTACTGGCAACACTGTTTCTGATGCAATAACTCCTGGCAGATGAGCTGCAAGACCAGCACCTGCAATAATGCATTCGAAGCCATCAGCTTCTAATTCTTTTAAAACTTCTCTTAGTTTTTCTGGAACTCTATGTGCTGATAATACATAAGCCTTATACTCTATTCCGAATTCCTTTAATGCATTAGCTGCACCTCTCATTTTATCTGTATCTGATTTACTTCCAAAAATAATTGCTACCTTCATGCTCTTAACACTCCTATTATTTTATTTAAAATAGTTAACACCTGATAAGAATATCTTTTGGTCTTTATTTCCTGAAATATTTTTAGCTATATTAGAACCTATTCTTTCGCTATGGCCCATCTTTCCGAAAACTCTTCCATCTGGGCTTGTTATACCTTCTACAGCGAACATTGAGCCGTTTGGATTAAATGGACTTTCCATTGTTGCATTACCTGACATATCAACATATTGAGTAGCGATTTGGCCATTTTCAAAAAGCTTACGGATTAATGCTTCGTCGCCAACAAATCTACCTTCACCATGTGAGACTGCTATGCTATGGATATCTCCAAGTTCTACGCTATTAAGCCAAGGTGAAAGCTTTGATACAACCTTTGTATTAACCATAGTAGAAATGTGTCTACCAATAGTGTTATATGTTAATGTTGGATCTTTCTCATCTAAATCTCTTATTTCTCCATATGGTACAAGTCCAACCTTTATAAGTGCTTGGAATCCATTACAAATACCAAGAATTAATCCATCTTTATTATTCAAATGATTCATTATAGCATCCTTAATCTTAGGATTTCTAAGTACTGCTGTGATGAACTTTCCTGAGCCATCTGGTTCATCTCCTGCACTAAAGCCACCTGGGAACATTATTATCTGAGAAGCCTTTATTTGCTCAACCATAGCATCAATTGAAGCATTTATATCTTCATTATTTCTATTTCTGAATACTAGAATCTCAGCTTCTGCACCAGCTCTTTCAAAAATTCTTGAAGTATCATACTCACAGTTGCTTCCTGGGAATACTGGTATTAAAACCTTAGGTTTAGCAAGCTTAATAACTGGAGATGCTTTCTTTTCCACTGCACTTAACTTGTCGATTACTGGACCTTCTGCTTTTTTAGTTGAAGGGAATATTCCTTCAAGGACAGTTTCCCATTTGTTTTCTATATTTGAAAGTGAAATTTCTTCACATTTATAAGTTATTTTATATTCTTCAGTAGTAGTTCCTAGTTCAAGGAAATCAAAGCCTTCTAGTAACTTAACATCTTCTTCCTTTAACTCTAGAACTATTGAACCATAGTTTGAAGCTGCTAACTCTTTTAAAGATACATTTTCATTTATCTTTATTCCAATAGCATTACCAAAACTCATTTTTGCAATTGCTTCAATTACACCACCAAACTTAATTGCCATTGATGATAAAATCTTTCCTTCACAAGCTAAGCTATAAACCTTTTTCCAAATTCTCTTTAATCCATCGATATCTGGCATGTTATTTTCAAGCATGCTGTGTGAAAGTAATATAACCTTGCTATTAGCTGATTTAAATTCTTGTGATATTATGTTTTCAGACTTTTCAGTAGCAACTGCAAAGGTAACTATTGTTGGAGGAACAGTTAAATCCTTAAAGGTTCCTGACATACTATCTTTTCCACCAATTGCAGCAGTTCCAAAAGATTTTTGAGCATAATAAGCACCAAGTAAAGCACTAAATGGTTTTCCCCATTTTTCTTCGTCCTTACCTAATCTTTCAAAGAATTCTTGAAGTGATAATCTTGCTTTTCTGTAATCTCCGCCCACTACAACTACTTTAGATAATGCTTCGATAACAGAATATATTCCACCTAAGAATGGATTCCATGAAGTCAAGTATGGGTTATAACCAAAGCTCATTATAGAGCAAGTATTTGTTTCACCCTTTAACACTGGTATTTTTGCAACCATCGCATCAGTAGGAGTTGCTTGTTTCTTACCACCAAAAGGCATTAATACTGTTCCTGCACCAATTGTGCTATCAAATCTTTCACTTAATCCCTTTTGAGAAGCAACATTTAGTTCTGATACTCTATTAACTAAAAGCTCCTCTAAAGTTGCAGATTCACTTACTGCTTCACTTGTTACAAAGAAGTTGCCTTCTTCACTGATTTTAGAAACCTTAGCTTTTATATGTGCTGTAACACCATTTGTATCTAAGAAATCTCTGCTTATAGAAACAATGTTGTCACCTTTATAAAGCATCTCAACTCTTCTATTTCCAGTAACTTCTGCTACAACTGTTGCTTCTAGGTTTTCTTCATCACAATGTTCTAAGAATCTAGGAACATCTTTTTCTTCGATTACAACAGCCATTCTTTCTTGAGATTCTGATATTGCAATTTCAGTTCCGTCTAAGCCCATGTATTTCTTTGGAACTAAATCTAAGTTTATCTTAATTCCTTCTGAAACTTCACCGATTGCTACTGATACACCACCAGCACCAAAATCATTACATCTTAATATCATTTTTGCCACTTCTGGATTTCTGAATAATCTTTGAATCTTTCTTTCTGTTAAAGCATTACCCTTTTGTACTTCTGAAGAGCAAGTATCAATAGATTTTTCAGTATGTTCTTTAGATGATCCAGTAGCACCGCCACAACCATCTCTACCAGTTCTTCCACCTACTAGAACAACTTTGTTGCCACTAACTGGTGTTTCTCTTATTACATTTTCTTTAGGCGCAGCTGCTATCACAGCTCCAAGTTCCATTCTCTTAGCCACATAACCTGGATGGTAGATTTCTGTTACTTGACCTGTTGCTAAACCAATTTGGTTACCATAAGAAGAGTACCCATGAGCTGCTCCTATAGTTATCTTTCTTTGTGGAAGCTTACCTTTGATAGTTTCTTCAATTGGAGTTCTAGGATCTCCGCTTCCACTAACTCTCATAGCTTGATATACATAACTTCTTCCGCTTAGTGGATCTCTTATAGCTCCTCCAATACAGGTTGCTGCTCCACCAAAAGGTTCAATTTCAGTTGGATGATTGTGAGTTTCATTTTTAAACATTAATAACCATGGTTCTTCTTTACCATCTATTTCAACAGTTATATTAATGCTACAAGCATTTATTTCTTCTGATTCGTCTAAATCATCAAGATAACCTGTTCTCTTTAATTCCTTCATTCCGATAGTTGCTAGATCCATTAAAGTTTGAGCTTTAGGTTTATCTCCATAGACAAAATCTCTTGATGCTTTGTAAGATTCATATATTCTCTTTATTTCTTCGTTATATGGTCCATCTTCGAATTCTACCTCATCAATTACTGTGCTAAAGGTTGTGTGTCTACAATGATCTGACCAATATGTATCTATAACCTTTATTTCAGTTATTGTTGGATTTCTTTTTTCTGTATTTTTGAAATAATCTCTACAGAATTTTAAATCCTCGATAGTCATAGCTAAACCACGTTCTTCTAAAAATGCTTTTAAAGCCTCTTCAGAATAATCATTGAAACCTTCTAAAACTTCTACAGCTTCTGGCTCTTCTACCTTTAACTCTAGAGTTTTTGGTTTCTCTATATTAATTTCTCTTGAATCAACATTATTTATATAGTAATTTTTAACTTTTTCAATGTTTTCCTTTTCAAGGTTTCCCTTTAGAATTATAATTTTCGAACTTGTAAGATTGAAAGAACTGTATCCAGCAATAATCTGAATACACTGAATTGCAGAATCTGCTCTTTGGTCATATTGACCTGGCAAGTATTGAACTGCGAAGGCCACTTCTCCTTCATTAAGGATTATGTTTTCTTCGTATATATCATCTACGTTCACTTCTGAAAGTATAAGGTTTTTAGCCTTTTGATAAGTTTCGTCATTTAATCCTTCAATATCGTATCTATTGATGATTCTAACGGCTTCTAAGGAGGTAAGATGAAGATTTTCTCTTAAGTCCTTCAATAGTTCCTTGCTTTCGCCTTGGAATTGCTTCTTTTTCTCTACAAATATACTTCTAATTGAGTTCATAAAGCACCCTACCTTATTCAAATTTACGAACATTTTTCTTTTCATTTTAATTATTGTTCGTTATTATTATATAACATTTTTCCACTTTTTTAAAGACTCTAAGATAATTAATACTCAATATTATCATATTCGCATATATAGTTATTATTTATTGCATTTTTATCAATTAAACACCTTCGTTACAAATGATTTATTACCATGAAATTTCATGTAACAATTGCACTTAACTTGTATTTTTTTATTTTTTCCTTTATTACATTTTAGAATACAATTTTCTCAAATACTAAAAGGTATGTCTCAAATCTTTAAATAACTTGAAACACACCTTTATATCAATATTTGCAAGTAAAATTTCAAAAGGCATATTCTCAGTAATAAGAATATGCCTTTTGTCTACAGTCTGAAATATATATTTTTTTATTAGTTTTTCTTCATTTCTATCATATAATTAGTCTTGTGAAATATTGATATCTCCAGAGGAAGTTTTCGCAATAATTTTTTTATACGGTTCCTGTCCAATTTTAGCAGTCGCTTCATTTTCATTTTTTCCTTTATAATCTAGTGCTAGATTTGAACTTATATCCCCTGAATTACATTTTCCTTCGAATTGAAAACTTAAGTCTTTTGGAACTCTTATATTTATATCACCAGAGGTCGCTTTTATATCTGCATACTCATCAATCTGGTTATAAATTACATGTATGTCTCCAGAAGAAGCTTCTATATTCCCTGTTCCTGCAAGAGACTTAATATTAATATCTCCAGATGTACTAGAAAATTCATAAGAACCTGTAACTAAATCATTTATCTCAATATCACCAGAATGAGTTTCCATAGAAATTTTATCTACAAGTATGCTATTAGAACTGATAAAGTCTCCTGAACTTTGTTCTACGTCTAAACTTTGTACTTTTAATTCCGTTTCTACCTCAATATCACCTGAGGAACAGTTTATTTTTAAATTTTTCTCATATTTTTTAGGAATATATACTTCTATCCTCTCGTTGATAGTTCCAAAATGAATGCCAATACTTTTTTGTCCTTTATTTATTTCAATAGTATTACCACTTTTAGAAATAGTAAACTTTTGTTCTTCATCTAATTGCTTGTTAGATTTTTGTATTACTTTTAATTCTTCATCATCTGTAGCGTTTATTATTACATTTCCAGATGAAAAATTTACTCTAATGTTTTCATATTTATCTAGGGGAACTTTTTCTTCTTTTTGAACTTTAGCTCCACTTAAGCTTAATCTATTAAAAATAAACATATCACCAATTCCTTTATCATTTTTTATTGCATAAATTAAAAATCCAGTTAAGACAATTGCAATAGATAACCATATTACTAGTAGAATTTTTTTTAATGTTCTGTTCATAGCTTACTCCTTTAACTGAAAGGCTAATGTTATAGCTTTCTCTATTGCAGCACCAATAATAAAAATAATCCAAGAGAGATTCCAAATATCAAAAGCGAAGCTTATTAGTAAATACGTTGCTACTATAGAAATCCAAAGTATAGATTTAATTGAACTGATTATCTGGTTTTTGTTTTTATTTGCAGACTTCCACTCCTTAAATTCTTCTACCATTGTATCATTTTCTTTAACATACTTTGGTCTTGATACAGAGCTATATATAATAAGACCAGTAGCTATTGCATCAATAGTAAGCATAAGTGATATAGAAACAACCTCATCTATTCTAAACACTTCTACACATAGCAATAAAATCACTACTCCAAAAATATACAATCCTACTGAGATCGCTAAAGTTAATGCATACTTTTTTCTATCTCTTTGTACTTCGTCGTAATTATCATCATATCCATCTTTAATTCCATTTATCAATTCATCGATGTCGCCGATACCAGCGATAACAATGTTTATGGCTTCATCTTCACTTTTTCCACAGTTAATCAGATCATTATATTTATCAATGATATTAGCTAAAACTTCTTCTCTAAGTTCTTTAGTTCTACGAGTATTAGGCGCATTTTCAAAAAGCTCATCTAATCTCTTATTCAGCTTGTGATACATATTCATTACCTCCACTTATTAAACTATCAATTAATTCTTTTGCTTCTTTCCAATCACTTATATTCTGTTTTAGTGCTTCTCTACCTAGTGGGGTAATGGAATAATAACGTCTTCTAGCACCAGTGGTTTCATCCCCCCAATAAGATATTATAAGCGAAGACTGTTCAAGTCTTCTAAATGCTGAGTATAAGGTTGCCTCTTTTAATTCGTATTTATTGTTTGTTTTTTCTTGAATTGATTTGTTTATCTCATAACCATAACTATCTTTCTCAGTCAAGTGAGACAATATTATTGTTTCAGTATGTCCTCTTATTATATCAGATGTTATAGACATAATCTCACTCCTTTCTCACTTTCTTACTTATATACTAACTCAATATACCTCGCCTGTCAATGTATATTCGATTAATATATACATTGCAAAATAATTCATATCGACATTTCTATATTATGCTTTAGATTACAGCTAAAAAAACTATGGCTATTAACGTCTTGCCGTTAATTAGCCATAGTTCTTTTATTTATTTATTTATAATATTTTTTGTATAAGCTAAAAACTCTTCGTAACATTGATTTTCCTTTGTGAAGTATTCCCTTTCACCTTCACTATAATTAAAGTTTCTTTCAATAGAAATAGTACTCTTATAGATAAAAGTAGCGTTACCTCTCATCATAACTCTGAAAATACCATCCTCATTTTTAGTAACCTTACATTGTATCATTCCGCCGTCATTGTATACATTATATGTTTTTTCGTTAATTCCATGTTTTAAAAGCGTCGCTATACTTGAAGATACCATTCCTGTTCCACAAGATTTAGTAAGACCAACTCCTCTTTCATAAGTCTTAACATATATACTATCTTCATCTATCTCTTTAACATAATTTACATTTACACCTTTAGGAAGCAGTTCTTTTGTATCATTTGCCTTTATTCCTACAGCCTTAAGCTCCTCTTTCTCTATTTCTTCAACAAAAGAAACTAGATGTGGATTTGTTATACTTATTGCAGTAAATTCCCTTATATCACTAAGAGCAGTAAGTTTTTCAAAGAAAAGATTTTCTTTTTCATAAACAAGTGGAAGAGAATCAACATTAAAATCTATTGAATCTATAGTAATTTCATCAGTAAAAACTCCCTTATATATATCTTGGACCTTTTCTACTAAATACACTGCCTTCATAGTTTCAACAAGGATTTTATTTTCTCCTGTTGTTTCTAGAAGAAACTTTCCAACGCATCTAAGACCATTACCACACATTTCTGCTTCAGATCCATCAGAGTTTATTATTTGCATCTTTCCAACGCATTTCTCACTTTTTTGTACAAAAAGTATCCCATCTCCGCCGATTGCTTTTTTTCTATCACAAAGCTTAATAGCTAAATTCTTTCTATCTTCCTCAGTAAAATTATAATCATAAGAAATCTCATCAATCAAAATAAAATCATTGCCTGTTCCATGGCATTTTATCATTTCTATAAACATGTTAACCTCCAAAACATATGTATTTAAATATACTCTTCACTTAATTCTATAAATTTCTCAATATCTTCTTCGATGATTTTGAGAGAATTAGTCCAAAATTCTTTATTTGTTATCTCTATATTAATTTTCTTTGTTATATCTTCTATTTTCATTTTTCCAGTATTCTTGAGCAAAACATCATAATCTAATACAAATTCTGTACCTCTTTTTTGATACTCTGCATATAATCCCTTAGAAAACAATAGTCCAAATGCATAAGGAAAATTATAAAAACTCAATTCACCAGAATAATAATGTGGCTTACACACCCACATATAACTATGAAGATATTCAGAATCAAGTCCCTCTCCATAAGCTTCCTTTTGAGCTTCTATCATTGTTTCTTTCAGTTGCTCTACACTTAATGAACTTGTTTCTCTTACCTCAAAAACTTTACTTTCAAAAATATATCTACTTAAAATATCTATTATAATTTGTGCTGAATCACTTATTTCTTGTTCCAAGATAAACAGAGCATCCTTCTTTACCGCTTGTTTAATAGCAGCTTTTTTAACGATAGTTTCACAAAAAGTCGAAGCAGTTTCAGCTATAGGCATAGGGTATTCACTGTTTAAAATTTCTTCATCTTTTAAACATTCACCATGATAACCATGCCCTAACTCATGTGCTAAGGTTATAACTCCAGAAAAATTCTCCCCAAAGTTTGTTAAAATACGGCTTTCACCAATACAATGAAGATTTGCACAAAATGCTCCTCCAACCTTTCCTTCCTTTGGAAGAACATCAATCCAATTTTTCTCAAAAGCTTTTCTTGCATAATTTCCTAGTCTATCACTAAAAGTATTAAAGTTCTCTATGATAAACTTTTTTGCATCTTCATAAGAGAATTTTAAGTTACTTTCCCCTATCGGAGAAAAAAGATCATAAAAAGGTAAGCCATTTTTATGTTCTAAAATTTCAGCTTTTCTCTTGAAATATTTCTCAAACATTTTCTTACTGCTATTGATAGCTGCTAACATTGCATCTAAGGTTTCTTTTTCCATTCTTGATTCAATTAATGTTTCTTCCAGTGGGGACTTATGACCTCTAAGTTTTCCAACAGTTAAAACCTCACCCTTTATAGCATTAATAGCCATAGCAACAGTGTCTTCGATTTTCTCGTAAGCCTTAAGTTCTCCTTCGTATGCAGCTTTCCTTACACTTGAATCCTTATCGTAAGCCAAATCTCTAGCAACGCTTAAAGGTACAACCTTCTTTTCATCTCCTTGATTAATTTCTACCATGAGAGAAGATGTCAGTGTTGAATGTAGCTTTTCCCAAGTGCTAGACCCAGTATTTTTCATCTTAGCAATAATAACTTCTTCTTCCTTTGAAAGGAGATATTTATTCTTTTCCTTAAGTTCTTTTAAATAAAACTCAAATTCTTTTAAATACTCAGAGTCTTTTATCAATGAATCTAAATCATCGATATTCCCTATGTAATCAATAAAAATCGTTTTAGCTTTAGTAGTATCGGAAAGCTTTTTCTCTAAAACATCCATATACTTTGCTGCAAGTGTATTTTTCGTGTCAACGCTAAATACCAAACTGCAGTAATCATAAAGCCTTGTTACTATCTTTGTCATCTCTGAATTTAATTTAATATAGTTTTCAATATTCTCTTTTGTTTCACTGACATGAAGATTTTCTGTTAAATGGTTTAATTTTAATATAAAACCATCTACTTTTTCCATATCCTTACTAAAATCTTCACATTTAAAAGAAGAATATAATTCTTCCAAACTCCAATCTAACGTCATCCTCTTGCCCCCTAATTAAGTACTAATTATTGGTACATATTGTTATTTTTTTATTATACCATTGATTCACATCCTTGTGAACTCCTACTGTATGTACAGCTTAATATATCTTATAGCTTTATTCAATAGTCTTCTCTTTAGATTATACATGGATTATTTTAAATTTGCATAAAAAAATTTATTCACCATTAAAGTATATTTGACTAACCTAAATAAAATTCTTATTTTTTATTTTTCTACAAAAATAAAGTGCTCAAATATAGCATTGAGCACTAAAAACTTCTATGGTTTTGATATATGTTTTTCACTTTCTTTATATCCATTTTTATTAGTTTCAAAAGGGCTATCATTCAAACCTGGTGTTTCTAAAGTCTGAATTATTTCATTTCTAGGATGATAGCTTTGACCTTTAGAACCTTTTTGATCCCAATTCTTCCTATTCTCATTACTTAATGTATCTCTATCTTTAATCATATCTTCACTCCTCTTCAGCTTAAATGTTACTTCCTAATATATTATCTCCTGTTATATAAAAAAATATATTACTATCCTTATAAAAATAATATTTCATTCAATTTAATTATATGTGCTATACTATTTTGAATTCCCTTGTTATTTATGCTATAATATTTGCAGTTTATACATAAGGAGAGGTTATTATGAGAAATTGTATTGTAGCACAATCCGGAGGTCCTACTGCAGTAATTAATTCAAGTGTCATAGGAGTATTCTATGAAAACTTAAAGGTTAAGTATTACGATAACGTTTATTCGGGACTTAATGGTATCGAGGGAATTCTTAAAGGAGATATTATTAATTTATCCGAATTAGAATACGATAAAATTGATACCTTAAAATATACACCTGCATCAGCTCTTGGTTCCTGTAGATATAAAATAGATGACTATAAAGAAAATGATGAGGACTATAATAATCTCTTTAAGATTCTAAATAGCTTAGAGATACAAACCTTTTTCTACGTAGGTGGCAATGATTCTATGGACACAGTTTCTAAACTTAGTACATACGCCCAAAAATGTGGTATTGACATAAACTTTATTGGTATCCCTAAAACTATAGATAACGATTTATGTTTAACAGACCATACACCTGGTTATGGAAGTGCAGCAAAGTTTATTGCTACTACTGCCTTAGAAACCTACCTAGATTCAAGTGTGTATACTAATAATGGAATTTTCATTTTAGAAACTATGGGAAGAGACACTGGTTGGCTTGCTGCATCAGCAGCTTTAGCAATTATAGACGATAGAATGATTGCTGATTTTATATATCTTCCTGAAGTTGCTTTTGACATAGATAATTTTCTTTCTGATGTAAAAGAGCGTTTTATAGCCAATAACCAAGTATATATTGTCGTTTCTGAAGGAATAAAAGACAAGAATGGAAACTTTATTTCGGAAACTAAAATCGCCAATAATCATGATAATTTTGGTCATAATCAGCTAGGTGGAGTAGGAAATGTTTTGAAAGAGCTTATAATAAACGCTGGAATAACCAATAGAGTTAAAACCTTAGAACTTGGAGTTATGCAAAGATGCGCTATGCATTGTGCTTCATTAACTGACCTTGAAGAAGCTCATACAGTTGGAAGATCTGCTGTTTCTTTCTCCATTAGTGGAGCTACTGGTAAGATGGTTGGAATTAAAAGAGTAAACGAAACTCCTTATTTATATGACACAGAATTAGTTGATGTTAAACAAGTGGCTAATAAAATTAAATATGTGCCAACTGATTGGATAAATACTGAAGGAAATCATGTTAATGAAAAAGCCATAAATTATATACGTCCATTAATCCAAGGAATTCCAAACTTAGATACAAAAAATGGACTACCTAAATATGTGATGGTTGAAAAAGATTTAGTTAGTTAACTAATATAGGGAAGCTAGAACTGTGATTACTAATTCTAGCTTCCCTGTTTATATTATCATTTCTTTTTTAAGCGGGTTATTCGCTGTCCGTATCAATAGATTTTTTTACTTCTTTATTTTTATCATCAGAATTATCTACAGCTACAGTTTTTATTGATACAGTAACTTTATCACTAAAGTTTTCCTGAATTTTCTCTTTACTTATTACATTAGGTTTCTTTTGCTCAGTGGCTTTAGCCTTTGAAGTTCTTGTCCTTGTGCTTGCAGTAGCTTTTTTAGTAGTCTGCCTTTTTTTGCCAGGCGTTGTTTTAGGTTTACTTGCCACTTCAATTGTTATATCATTTACCTTTAACTGATCTTCTGCTTTCTTTTCTTCAACATTTTTTTCTTCTTTATTACTCATTTCCGCAACTTTGTCATTTTCTTTTTTTACCTCAGAATTTTTTGGAGAAACCTTTTCTTCCTCTTTTTTAGTTCCTTCCTCGACTGCAACATTTTCCACAAGTTCAGTACTTTCTATAACTGTCTTTTCAGTAACTATATTTTCTTCTTTTTCTTGTTTATCTAATTGATCTGATGCCCATAATGTGTCTTTATATTTTGGAATTAGATCTTTATATAAATTTACAGTAAGTTCTCCAATCTTTGACCATGAATATATTTCTTTTACATCCTTTAATGCATTCTCCTTAATATAATCACAAAGTCCTTGATTTTTAAGAATCTCAACTACATTATCTTTCAAACTATTGGAAGATCCATTTAACATCTTCAAACCGTTATGACCATGATCAATTATCTCACGTAATCCACCAGTATCTGATACTACAACAGGACAGCCTGCTGCCATAGCTTCTAAAGATACAATGCCAAAAGGTTCATATAATGAAGGAAATACAGCTACATCCGCAATTCTATACAGCTTATCTCTCGTTTCATCATCAATATATCCTGTAAATAAAATCTTATCTTTAATAATCGTATGATTTACTCTCTCCTTCAAATCTTCTGTTATCGGTCCATGTCCAGTGATGACAAACTTAGCATCTCTATATTCATCAACAATTCTAGGGGCTGCTTCTATAAGTAAATGAAGTCCTTTTTCATATACATGTCTTCCCACAAAAAGAACTATTTTTTCATAATCCTGTGCATAGTTTCTTTTAAATGATATCTTATCGAACTCTATTGCAGAATCAATTTCCGATACCCCATTAGCTATTACAACTGTTCTCTCTTCTTTAGCCCTTAGAGATTCCATTACTTGATTTTTCATATAATTACTACAAGTAATAAGTTTACTTGATTCATCTGCTAATAAGCATTCTGTATTTGATATATATCTTTGCATCTCAGTTCTTATCCCGCCATTCCTGCCGGCTTCTGTAGCATGAATAGTAGAAACTATTGGAATGGATAATGACCATTTTAGAGTTTTTGCTGCATATGTTGTAAGCCAATCATGTGCATGAATTAAATCCATTTTTCCATATTGCTGTACAATCCTATAACCTTCTTCGACCATAGCAAAATTCAAATGCATAACCCATTTAACAAAATCATCTGTAGATATATTATAAGGTGATACCCTATGTACATATACATTATTATTTAATTCCTTTACTGGAGCAGTGCCTTCTTCACAAGTTACAACATGCACCTCATGTCCAAGTTTTGCAAGAGCATGTGATAGATGATTGACATGAGTGGAAAGTCCTCCAATATTCTTAGGTGGAAATTCCCATGATAACATTAATATCTTCATATATGATCCTCCCAATATATTTTCAATAGTTCTAAAAGCTATTATTTCACATCACGTATTATTATTATAATACACCATTAATATTTATTTCTACCATTCATTGCTAAATTCCTCTTTTTCTCAATTATTTCATAATAAAAACTGAATATTTTTATTTCTACAATAATTTAGAGGGTCTGTCCTATAAAACCGACCCTCATAGCTTCTTCTGTTATTTTTATTTACTCATTTTTATAGTTTCAGCTATAGCTGCAATATTTCCAAGTGAAGAAATAGCTTCGCTAGGAATTACAAGCTTGTTAGCTGGATTTTTAGCCATTTCTGTTAATGCTTCAATTTGTTTTAATGCTATTACAGTTTCATTAGTTCCTGATTTTATTATAGCTTCATTCACCATACCAATTGCCTTAGCTTGTGCCTCCGCAACTTTTTCAATAGCCCTTGCTTTACCTTCTGCTTCTAAAAGTTGAGATTCTCTTAAGCCTTCTGCTCTTCTTATATTGGATTCCTTTTCTGCTTCTGCTTGGAGAATTACAGCTTGTTTCTCACCCTCTGCTCTAGCAATCTCACTTTGTTTTGCACCTTCTGCTTGAAGAATAGCAGCTCTCTTATCACGTTCAGCTTTCATTTGTTTTTCCATTGCTTGTTGAATTTCTAGTGGTGGAATTATGTTTTTAATTTCAACAGATAAAATTTTTATTCCATATGCATCAGTAACTTCATCTATGATTTCTAATAACCTTGTATTTATTCTATCCCTTCCTGATAAGACTTCATCAAGGGTCATATCTCCAACAATATTTCTCATATTTGTTATTGTAGAATAAATAATACCATCTGTAAATCTTTCTATATTGTATACAGCATCCTTAGGATTCATAATTTTATAGAATATAACATTATCAATAGAAATTTTAACATTATCCTTTGTAATAACATTTTGGGGTTCTATATCTATTATTTGTTGCTTAGTAGATATCTTCTTTCTTACAAAATCAATAAATGGAATTGTAACATGCCAACCTGGCTCAAGTATCCTATGGAATTGACCTAACCTTTCAACTACGAATACATATCCTGTATTTACAATCTTAATATTTGCTATTAATACTATTAATGCTATTAATGCAATCACCGAAAAAATCACTATCCCTGCCATTTTTCATTCCTCCTATTTATTTCCCAATATTTTTAGGTATTCTTACCTTTTTAGTTTTCTCTTCATTATTAAACATATTTCTTTATTATAATTTTATTACCTTGTATATCTATCACTTCAAAATATTCATCTTTAAATATTTTTTCTCCTATGTTCTTTGCTCGCCAATAGGCTCCATTTAAACTAATCTTACCTTCATCAGTTATATCTTCAATAGCTTTAAACTTTTGACCAATATAATTCTCTTCTTGTGTCAAAGTCTTCTTTACAGTTTTTTTCAACAACTTTTTAGATAGTGGATATCCTACTGCTGTAGATATGGAACTTACAATAACACCTGCTATTATTTGAACTGGGATTGAAAGCCCCAATATTTCACAAACAAGTGCTGCTATAGCTCCAAACCCAATCCATATAAAAAGAAAGTTACTTGTTAATAAATCTACTAATACGCAAACAACTAATATACCAATCCAAAACATCACCATAAAACTCCCCCCTCTCATAACTATAAATACAACTCTTGGATAATACTCTCAACTCAGAATATTATTATAAATAATCTTTACTATATACTACACTGATTTCATTTAAATTAAAAGTTTCTTTTCTTGCTATTATAGGTTATTTGTAACCACTTAACACTTTATTCCATTCAGCATCTTGTTTTTTCTCATATTTGCTCTGTTTTTTATAGATTTTGATAAAATAACCCTATAATTTTATTCCAATGAAGTATATACTATGTATAAAAGTTAATTGGTTAGAAAGGAGATTTTGCCATGAACTTCATAAAAGTTTCTTCAGCTTGTCCCGTTACAAAAGTTGGAGATATAAAATATAATTACGAAGAAATAGTTCATTGTATAGAATCAGCAGCAGCAGAAAATTCAAAAGCAATAGTTTTCCCAGAATTAGCTTTGACTTCATATACTTGTGGAGATCTTTTTACTCACAATACGTTAATTAGTCAAGCATTAACTTACATAGAAAAACTAATAGAAGCGTCAAAGAATAAAGACATTTTGGTAGCAGTAGGCTCTCCTTTTTTATATAAAAGTAGGCTTTTAAATTGTTGTTTTGTTATATTTGAAGGAAAAATCCTCGGAATAGTACCTAAAAGCTACATACCGAATTATTCTGAATTCTATGAAAAACGATGGTTCTCAGAAGGGATTGATCTTAAGAGCAAATTGATAGATTTACCTTTCCAAAAGAATATTCCACTTGGAACTGACTTAATATTTAAATGTGGCTCAGCTTCCTTTGGTTTTGAGATATGCGAGGACTTATGGGTAACAATACCTCCTAGTTCCTATCTTGCTTTAGGTGGGGCAAATATAATAGGAAATTTATCTGCCTCTAATGAAATCATCGGAAAAGCTAACTATAGGAGAAACCTTGTTGAAAATCAGAGTGGTAGATGTATTTGTTCTTACATATATTCCTCTTCTGGTGTTCATGAATCATCCACAGATATACTTTTTGGCGGTCATCTACTTATCTCAGAAAACGCTTCACTTTTAAAAGAGAATAAAAGATTCCAAAGAGATAATGAAATCATATCTGCTATAATCGACTTAGATAAGCTTAACACTGAGCGTCTTAAAAATATAAGTTTTAGAGATAATTCAAAGGTTTTAGACTTAGATTTTAAAGAAATAAACTTTAGCTATAAATCTTTAGACTTTGGTACTTTTGATAGATACATAAATCCACATCCTTTTGTTCCTGGGAATCCAAAGGAAATGAAAGAAAGATGTACTGAAATCCTAAATATCCAAGCAGCTGGTTTGGCTAAAAGAATTGAACATACAAATCTAAAAAAAGCAATTATTGGTATTTCTGGTGGTTTAGATTCTACATTAGCATTATTAGTTATTGTGCGAACTTTTGAACTCTTAAATATACCTATGGAGAATATAATAACTATAACAATGCCTGGCTTTGGAACCACCGATAGAACCTATAATAATGCTATTGATTTATGTAAAGGTCTAGGGACTACCTTTAGAGAAATAAATATAGTTGCAGCAGCTCTTCAACACTTTAGTGATATTGGTCATGACCCAAGTATACATGACGTTACTTATGAAAATGTTCAAGCAAGAGAAAGAACACAAATTCTTATGGACTTGGCAAATAAAGAAGGTGGCTTATTAATAGGAACTGGTGACTTATCTGAACTAGCTCTTGGTTTTTGTACATATAATGGTGATCACATGTCAATGTACTCTGTTAATACTTCTGTTCCAAAAACCTTAGTACGATACCTAGTACGCTATGTTGCAGATCACTTAAGTAATGATAATATACGCAAAATCCTTTTAGATATCTTGGATACCCCTGTGAGTCCTGAATTACTTCCTAAAGATAAGGACGGTAAAATAGCACAAAAGACTGAGGATATTGTAGGACCTTATGAGCTTCATGACTTCTTCTTATACTACTTTATGCGTCAAGGTGCTGAAAGAGAAAAAATTCATTTCCTTGCGAAAGTTGCATTTAAAGATAAATACACTGATGATGAAATAACAAAATGGCTTGACAAATTTATATTTAGATTCTTTACTCAACAATTTAAGCGTTCAGCTCTTCCTGATGGACCAAAAGTAGGAACTATTAGTGTTTCTCCAAGAGGTGACTTAAGAATGCCTAGTGACGCAAGCTATAACACGTGGATGTAATCTAAAATTAAACCTCTGGAAAATACCTTAAATACTTTCCAGAGGTTTTCTAATCTACTTCTATTTTAACATTTCTTTCAACCATGTATATCTCGCTAATACTTTGCAGTCTAATGATTCACATATTATTTTATAACCTATTTATAAATATCCAATATTAAACCTTGAATTTCATCAACTCTTGCCGCAACATTAATATTTTCGCCTTCTTGATTCATAAGCAATTCTGTTAGTTCTTGAAGCTTGGCATCTATTATATCAACAGTTATAAAATATTGAGTTTGCCAAAAGCTTATGTCCTTTTTAATTTCATACATATAATCCATAACTTGCTGAAGGTAGTCTTTTATCAATCTCTTATATGCTCTTACATCAGCAAAGGATTTTGTTATAGCAAGGCGGCTGCCTTTTTTTCTTATATCATCAAGCATTTCTTTAAGCTGTTGCTCATTTTTACGTTCTCTAGCAAAAGAAAAACTTTGGGAAAAGTCTTTTTTTGAATTATTCACTACTTTTTCTTGTTTAACAGAGCTTCCTCTATTTACTCTCGATATTTCCATTTTTTCTCCCACCTTTTATTTTTTTTAACGACCGTAATTATTATTTAATTCTACTTACGGATTAAAAATATAAATGCTCTACTTTAAATATAACATACTTTATATGCTTTTTAACATAGTTAATTTCAAATCATTGAGGAATAATATGCAAAAAATTTTATAAATTCTTAAAACCAATAAGATATTATATTTATATGTAAGCATTTAAGAACATTTATTTAAAGCTTAATAATCTTATTTAACTAAACTCTATATTATCATATGATATTGCCAAAAGCTAAATAATAATTTAATATTAAAATATACATTTTCGGTGGACTTTTATCCTTTTATGAATTATAATAACTCTTATGGAATAATAATTATCCTGTTTCTTGTGTTATATTTTTCAAGTGGTTTACATAGTAATTACCATATTAGCCACAAGTCCAAAGAATCTCGGAGGTAGAATTATGGAAATAATTAAGAGACATTTTACAAAACAATTAACTGATACTATGACTGTTTACGATTTATTTGAATGGAAAAAAGTTGACGTTCTATTAAAGGATTATAAAACTGGCAAGTCCATAGTTGATATGAGAAATCTAGAATTTCCTGTGAATTATTCTCAAAGTGCCTGTGATATTATAGCCTCGAAATATTTTAGAAGAAGTGGGATTCCAAATGAATTTGGATATGAAAACTCCATGAGACAAGTCGCTCATAGATTAGTATCCTTTTGGACTCGTGCCCTCATTGATGAAAAAATTATTACCACTGACGAAGAAAAAAGTATTTTCTATGATGAAATGGTCTACTGTATTCTAGCACAAATGGTTGCACCAAATTCTCCACAATGGTTTAATACAGGTCTTTCTGATGCTTATGATATAAAAGGCAACTCAACAGGAAGCTACTACTACGATGAACATCTAAAAAAAGTTGTACAAAGCGATGACGCATACACAAGAACACAAGCCTCTGCTTGCTTTATCTTATCTATTGAAGATAAATTACTTGGAAATCATTCTATATCTCAGCAATTTGAAACAGAAACTAGATTATTTAAAGGCGGCTCTGGTTGTGGAACAAACTTCTCCACTATTAGAGCTAAAGGGGAAAAATTGTCCGGTGGTGGAGTTTCTTCTGGGGTCATGAGTTTTCTTAAAGGCTTAGATAGAAATGCTGGAGCTATAAAATCAGGAGGTACTACAAGAAGAGCAGCAAAAATGGTTATCTTAGATTCTTCTCATCCAGAAATTATGGACTTCATAACTTGGAAGGCTAAAGAAGAGCAAAAGGTAAGAGATCTTGGAAAGATGGGCTATGATATTTCCTTTGATGGAGAAGCTTATGAAACAGTTTCAGGCCAAAATGGTAATAATTCTGTTAGATTCTCTGATGATTTTATGGAAAAAGTTAAAAATTTAGATGAAGCTCCAGATTCTGAAATTCAGCTGACAGGCAGAATTGACTCTACAGTAGACAAATCAATAAAAGTTTCTGAACTATGGAAAAACTTTAATAAAGCAGTTTATGATTGTGCAGACCCAGCCCCTATGTTTTCTGATACTCTTAATAGCTGGCATACTTGTCCTGGTGGCGAAGACGGTAAATATTTCGAGAAACATAATATGATTAACGCGACAAATCCTTGTGGTGAATATTGCTTTTTAGATGATACTTCATGTAATCTAGCTTCATTAAATCTTCTAAATTTTTATGATAAATTCGCTAAAATCTTTGATATTGAAAGCTATTTACATGTAATTGGATTAAGTCAACTTTTGCTAGAAGCTTCGGTACATTTTGGACAATTCCCTACAGAGGATGTTGCAAGAAAAACCTATATGTTTAGAACCACAGGACTAGGTGTAGCAAACGGTGCAGCACTTCTACTCTTAATGGGACTTCCTTATGATTCAGAGGAAGGAAGAACTGTTTTATCTTCTATTATAGGTTTAATGACTGGACATTCTTATTATGTTTCGGCTATGATGGCAAAAGCTATCTCTCCTTTTGAAAAGTATGAAATAAATAAAGAACATATGCTAAAAGTTATTAGAAATCATGCAAGAGTAGCTGGAGCAATAAAAACCAACTTTGAAAACTTGAATTATACTCCAGTAATGGTAAATCACGAAATTTTAGAAAGCTTAAAGCTAACTGATTTATCAATGTCCCTTAAAAACTCATGGAAAGCAGCTTTAGACTGTGGTAATAAATACGGATACAGAAATGCCCAAGTAACAGTAATTGCTCCAACAGGCACCATTTCATTCGCTATGGACTGTGCAACAACAAGTATAGAACCGTTCTTTAATCATATCGTCTATAAAAAGCTTGTTGGTGGAAACTACATGACCATCGTTAACCCATTATTAATGGATGCTTTAATTAACCTTGGTTATTCAGAAAAGGAAACTAACGAAATCCTTAGTTATGTAATGGAAACAGAAATGGTCAAAGGTGATGGCTATGAATATGAACAAGTTAAAGATGGTAAAATTGAAGGAGCTCCACATCTTAAGGATGAGCATCTACCAATCTTTGATACAGCAAATAAATGTGGAAGTGGAAAAAGATACATCTCTGCACTTGGTCATGTAAAAATGGTTGCTGCAATCACACCTTTAATATCTGGATCTGTTTCAAAAACCGTAAACCTTCCAAAGGATGCTACAGTGAAAGATTTTGAAGATGTCTGCCTTACTTCTTGGGAACTTGGTATAAAAGGAATAACTTTATATAGAGATGGTTCTAAAGCAAGCCAACCACTTAACAGTAGCCTAAAGGATGCTGAATCAACTAATTTAGATAACCTCAGCTATTCAGAATTATTGTCTCTTGTAAAGAAGCTGCAAAAGGAATCTAGGTTTACTAAGAGAGAAAAACCTATTGGTATACGAAGTGGTAAAACTCATCCCGCCCAAATAGGTGACGTTAAAATCTATACTACGGTAAACAGAAATGACAGTGGTGAGATTTCTGAAATTTACATAACCTCAGATAGACAGGGTACTTTGGTCACTGGGTTATTGGATGCTCTATCAAAATCAATCTCTGTTATGCTACAATACCATGTGCCTCCATATGATATCTCTAATATGTTAAGAGGTCAAAAATATGAACCTTATGGTTTTGTCCAGAACCATCCATATATCAAAAACGTTACTTCAATTTCTGATTTAATTAGTAAAATTATAGACATTGAATTAGGAGACTTTTCTACAATTCAGATAAAACCTAATAATTACTTAGACACAGAAACTCTAGAAGTCACTTCCTTAATTTCTACAACTGGAGAACATAAAGGTGAGCGAGTTTATGATAAAGAATGTACAAATTGCTATAGCACTCATATGATTAAAAATGGAACTTGCTATGTTTGTGCTGACTGTGGTACTACTACTGGCTGTTCATAAAAAATATAGGCGCATCAGATTTTCCTCTGATACGCCTATATTAATATATTAATAACACTTATTTTTTCTTTAAAAGCATTTTTTCTTTTTCTTGCTCACTTAAGTTCTTAACCCTATTTGGTTTTGCCTTTGATTTAATAACGATTTTTTCTTCCTTAGCAGATTTATCATTTTGCACAAGGGTTTTGTCTCCACCCCATCCTTTTAAATCCATAAACCATAAAGCTAAATTCGAAGTCAAAAATACACCTAAATATAACAACCAAACATCTCCACTGACTGCAGCAAAGATGCTCATTCCTAAAAATACAATTGTAGCTCCAAGCACTATCCATTTGCTAACTTTTATTTTTGATAATAAGAATATTTTTAATAAGTTGTGCGTCATTAGTACAAGCACTACTAATAGTATTGTATTTAATATTTGCCAAAACATAGCAAGTCCTCCTTTTTAATGAATATGTTATTAAAATGCACTAGTCCTATTATACCAAAAACACAGTATTTGATAAAGGTAAATTATGAAATAGCTCTATAGTAACATATCTATCTGAAAATTTAGAAGCCAAAGAGAAATTTAATTCCCAATGGCTTCTAATTTAAAAATCTATTATTTTATTAATTCTTATTTAGAACAAGTATGGTCCTTCACCAGGTTTTCTAACAAAAACAGTAACTGCATCAACTTCAGGAAGTTGGCAAACAAATCTTGTCATTCTTTCTACTCCTAAACCAGCACCAGCTGTTTTTGGTATAAGACCATCTTTTGCTAATTTCAAATAACTTCTGAATCTATGCTTGTCTGAATTTAATTCATCCATTCTTTCAATTATTCTTTCATAAAGATATTCTCTCTCTCCACCACTAAGACCTTCGACATATCCTCTTGGCCAGATAAGATCATAGTTTCTATAATTTCCTCTATTATTTAAATCTTCTGCATCATAGAATTCTCTCTTATGGTTTGTTAAGAAGAAAGGCTGAGTAGCTTGTCTTGATGCAATTCCTTCAAAATCAGGACCATGAAGTTTTTCTAGGTCTTTAGTATCATAACGTAAGAATGGAGTCGTGATATTTAAATGCTCTGTAGAACCTGCTATTTCTTCAATTTCCTTAGCATATTTCTCTTTAACTTCTGAGAAAATATAAGAAACTAAGCTTTCTATAAATGTTAATATATCATCCATATTAGCATTTTTGAATTCAAAATCTATTTGAGTAAATTCAAATAAATGTCTACTATCACCTCTTTCAGCACGTTCTAATCTTATATTAGGTGATACTATATATATTTTTTCTAATCCTTCGTTCATTAAAGTTAATTGTTTATGAAATATCATTGATTTCATAACATCAAAGTTTTGATTTTGATAAGTAATCGAAGTTTCTTCAACATCGTGATTTAAAGTATCCGTAACTGGAGCTATCATAAGTGGCATCATTCTTACTACTCCGTTTTTATACATAAAATCATCAACCGCTCTTAAGATACCTTGTTGAATCTTTAAAATGGTTGATAAGTTTTGTCTTTTGATTTTGCTTACTGTTTTATCTAACACAACATCTTCAATTTCATTTTGTAAATCTTCTCTATATATTGCCATGCCTTTACACCTCTTATAGTTTATATCTTTGTCATATATTAATATAATAATACTTTTTCGTAACTTTTACAATATTCTTAAGTATTATTGAAAATATTTATTATAATGTTAATAGAAGCATATGGATTCTAATAAATTTATATTTATATTCAGAAACTTCTTTATTATTTTGATAAAATATCATTTTTTTTGGTATAATGTTAGTAAACTTTGAACACAGGAGTTGATAACTGATGAATTTACCCATAAATGGTTTAGATGACTTAGATATGCAAATTTTAGACATTCTTATTAAAGATTCAAGAACGCCATTTTTAGAAATTGCTAGACAATGCCATGTTAGTGGTGGAACAATACATGTAAGAATGAAGAAGATGGAAGACATCGGAATTATAAAAGGCACCAAATTATTGCTTGATAATTCAAAACTTGGATATGACGTTACTTGTTTCATAGGAATATACCTTGAAAAAGCTTCTTATTATTCAAATACAGTCAATGAGCTTAAAAAGATTAAAGAAGTGGTTGAAATGCATTATACTACTGGTCAATACTCTTTATTTATCAAGGTTATATGCAAAAATATAGCTGACCTTCAAGATCTACTATTGAGCAAGATACAACCTATTGATGGTCTTTCTAGAACTGATACTTTGATATCACTTTCTCAACCAATTGATAGAAACATACAGCTTTAGATTACATATCTAAAGCTGTATGTTTTACATTAATTATAGCTTGGATATATTTTGTGTGATTTCAATTTAAACACGTTTAGCATTAATTACAATACTAAATTAATTTTGGGCTCA
Source organism: Clostridium cellulovorans 743B (assembly GCF_000145275.1). Lineage (NCBI taxonomy): Bacteria > Bacillati > Bacillota > Clostridia > Eubacteriales > Clostridiaceae > Clostridium > Clostridium cellulovorans. The sequence goes on along the minus strand of NC_014393.1, from coordinate 1,958,769 downwards.
TAAAAAATAAATAATTTTATAGTTTAGTGCAAATACTAAGGTTGAAAAATTCATTTAAAGGAGATGCTTGATATGAAGACCTTAGACATTATTGCACTTTTACTTGTTGTTATTGGTGCGGTAAATTGGGGCTTAATCGGATTCTTTGAGTTTGATTTAGTATCCTCTTTGCTGGGTGGTATGTATTCTGCCGCTTCAAGAGTAGTTTTTGCTCTAGTAGGTCTTGCAGGATTATATGCAATATCATTTTTCGGAAGAGACAGAACTATCAGTAAGGATCAGAGTAGATAATAATAAAAAAACAACATCCCATTTGGAATGTTGTTTTTTTGCTATAATGTTTTAACATACTCTAGTAATTTTAACGCTACTTCTCTTGGTCCCTTGTGTTCCATGCCCTTTATTCCAAGCTTAGTTCTTATTTGTCCTACATTTACACCTGTTTCATACATTTTATCAAAGTATTTATCTATTAACACATCTGTTTCTGCTTGTTTTTGAACTGGTCCAAATGGATTAGCAAAATAAGATTTAACTAAGCCCATTTCAGTGGTTGTACCCTTTGCCATTCTTGCTCCAGACTTAAATACGCTGATAGCTTGTTCTTTATCTTTAAAGAATTCAAATTCTGGACCTTCAGCTTCATAATTATTTGCATAAAGGAATAAATCCACTTGATAACCCTTCATAATTTGGTTGTACGTAGCAACTGGCATAACAAGTCTTGCGTTTGTCTTATCTGGATTCATAAAAATACTTCTATCCATTTCTTTAAATGCGTAACCTGGATCTAAGTCATCAAGACGCACGAAGGCACCTGTCTCTGTTCCATAACCATATACTTTATCATCTTTAACTTTTATAGTGCCCATATCATCGAATACAACAATCATATCACTGATGTATTCTTCACTTAAACCTTTGAAAGCTTCTAAACTCTCTGATTTTCCAGCACCACTATCACCCATGATAACTATGTTAGCTTCTTTACCTTCATGAGTTCTTAAGTTTACCATAGCACCGTGAATTGGAAGGAAGCCTCTCTTAATCATTATTAAGTTATGAAGTGTTAAATTCATCTTTTTCATATATCCAAAGTAATCTATTTGTTCTCCATAGCTTACGTATCCAACCATTATATCATTTTCTTTGTCATCATAGAAAACAGTTTTATCTCCTTCTGAATCCTTACCACCAAATACATATACTATGTCTGGTTTCTTATTAACATATTCTTCTTCTCTTGCAGCTTCAAAAAGATTACATAATGTAATACCTTGAGCCATAAAATCTCTGTGGAAGTATACAAATGCTAACAATTCACCTATCTTTACTGGATAACATAAGAAATGATCCTTTGTTAATTCACATTGAGATATTGGATTCTCAAAAACTTCAGCGAATAATCCATCTCTTGTATTACGCTTTGGATACGCTATAAATGGAGGATCTATTACTATTGAATGTATGAATAGTATATCCTCTATTTGCTCATATCCTTTTGGAAGATCCCATTTAAATTTACTTGTAAATAAACCCGCATTACCACCAACAGGTAGTTCTCTATAAATAATAGGTTTTGCCCCTAATGAATTTCTTTCAATTCTTCTATATGTGTTTAAAACCAATCTTGAGAAGTTTTCATTTGCTTCTATGAAATTCGCACTTTCAAAACCATCGTTAGTTCTTTGGTGTTGCATCATAGTGTATCTTTCCATTTTTCTCCAGTAACCATATAATGTCTCTATAAAGTTATAGAATCTATCTTTATCACGAAGAAGCTCTTCATAGCCTAAATCAAGTTCAAGAATCTTTTCTGAACGCATAACGATAAGAAGAGTAAATAATCTTGTAAGCTTATTCACAATATCCAAAATATCTTTCTCGCCTAGGGATGTAGATAGATAATCATAAACATTGCTTCTCTTTTTCTGATTATACTCTATGTATTTAGTTAATACTTTATTGAACCCGTAGCTGTTAAAAAGCTCTTCTGGTGTTTTACAAAATTTTGCTGTCAGATTTACAAAGACTTTGTTTTTTATTAATGTGAATTCCTTTTGCATATTTTTCCTCCTCAAAAATGAAAGTTCTATTCGGATTAAATTCATTTTTTAATAACTTGTAGGTTAATTGTATCATAAAAATGAATAATTGCAAGCATCATAATTGCATTTTTTTAAAAACTATAACTTTTTTTACGATAATCCTATTAAATTATTAATTCCACATTAAAGCGATTACAATATCTATTATATTAAGAATTTCCTTTTTTTATTATTATTTTTTAAAAAAAAGACTGTTAACTCTAAATTAAATTAAAAAAGAAGGATAGACATATGATTTGTTTTTCAAAAATATGTCTATCCTTCTGATTTTATAAATTTAATATTTTTTGCAAGAAACTCCTAGTTCTATCCTCTTTCGGATTAGTGAATAATATGTCTGGGGAAGCTTCCTCCACAATTTTGCCGCCTTCCATAAAAATTACCCTATCTGAAACATCTCTCGCAAAAGCCATTTCATGAGTAACAATTACCATAGTCATTCCTTCATTTGCAAGACTTTTAATTACAGACAAAACCTCTCCAACAAGTTCTGGATCTAAAGCAGAAGTAGGTTCATCAAAAAGCATTATATGCGGTTCCATAGCTAATGCTCTTGCAATTGCAACTCTCTGTTTTTGTCCACCAGAAAGCTTTGATGGATAATAATCTAATTTATCACCAAGACCTACCTTTTCTAAAAGTTTTTTAGCTCTTTCTTCAACCACTGCTTTATCTTCTTTCTTTACTGTTAGTGGTGCTATCATTACATTGTCTAACACTGTTAAGTGAGGAAACAAATTGAACTGTTGAAAAACCATACCCATTTTAATCATAAGATCTCTCATTGACTTTTTATCATTAGTTCGCATTTCATTTCCTTCTACGTATATTTTACCGCCATCAATTTCTTCTAAATTGTTTAAACATCTTAGAAAAGTACTTTTACCAGATCCTGAAGGTCCAATAATTGTCACAACTTCACCTGGCTTTATTGCTATATCTAAATTCTCAAACACTGTTAAATTCTTGAACTTCTTTGTTATACCTTTTGCTTCTATCATATACATAACTTATTCTCCTTAATCAACTTAAAGTTAGTTTGTTAACTTAAAGCTTCTTCTATAAGCTAAAAGTTCCTTTGATAAACTGCAAGTCCGTTTAATAAACTGATAATTTCTTTTCGATTTTCTTGAATACATAAGTGAAAATCGTAGTTAAAAATAAATAAAATACAGCTGCAGTTAAATATGGCTCTGCTGGTGAAAAAGTTGAATTTGCTACCTTTTTAGCATTATTTAATACTTCTGTTAACGTAATAGTTGATGCTAGTGAAGTATCCTTCAATATTGTAATAAATTCATTTCCAAGTGGCGGAATAATCACTTTAAAGGTTTGAGGCAGTATTATTTTTTTCATAGTGTCTCCATATGTAAAGCCTAAAGCTTTAGCAGCCTCAAATTGCCCTTTATCTATAGATTGTATTCCTGATCTAACTATTTCAGTCATGTAAGCACCACTATTTAGTCCTAAAACTATCATTGAAGCCACAAAGGGTGATAATTCTATCTTCCACATAAGTGGCAAAGCAAAATAGAAGAAGAAGAACTGTAAGAGCATTGGAGTTCCTCTAAATATCCAGGTATAAAAACTTGCTATTAAATTTAAAACCTTAATCTTAGATAGTTTCATAAGGGCAAAAATAATACCTAGTGTAATTCCAATTACAATTGTTACTGCTGTTAATGCTATTGTTATTTTCCCACCCTCTAATACTACCTTTAGAGAGCGACCTAATAAATCGATATCCATAATAATCTATTCCCTTCTTGGTCTTTTTATGTTCTCAAAAATTGTTTTTAGTAAACCTACAAAAAAATAGAATCAAGGTTGCCCCTAATTCTATTTATAAATATCCATTCCGAACCACTTGTTAGAAATTTCTCCTAAAGTTCCATCTGTCTTTAAATCATTGTAAGCCTTTTGGACAGCATCTAAAAGTTCTGTTTGACCTTTATCCACGGCAATTCCCATAGGTTCTTTTCCAAGAGCTACAACTTTTTTATAAGCAGTTTTATCTTTAGCTACATAGAAGTCCCCCACTACCTCGTCAACTATTACTGCATCTATTCTTCCTATCTTAAGATCCATTAATTCACTTGGAACATCTTCATACTCTACAATCTCGCCGAGGCCACTCATACCTTCTGCAAACTCTAAAGATGTAGTTCCCTTTCCAACGCCAACTTTCTTTCCTTTTAAACCTTCCTCAGAAGTAATCTCCTTATTAGAGCTTTGAACTATAATACTTTGTCCGCTCATTATATATGGTTCTGTAAAGTCTATTTCTTTTTTTCTTTCCTCTGTAATATTCAATCCTGCTATTATTATATCAAAGTCATTCTTTTTTAAGCTTTGTGTTATAGTATCAAAAGCTGTATCAACAAATTCTACTTTGACTCCTAATTTATCTCCTATTGCATTTGCTAAATCCACGTCAAATCCAACTAGTTTATCATTTTCGTCCTTATACTCTAGCGGTGCAAAACCACTTTCAAGACCAACTTTTAAAACTTTTGCTTCCTTCACCTTGTCTAGAACATTTGTTGTTTCTTTACTCTTGCAACCAGTAGCAATTCCTGCTACACAAAATACAGCAGTTGCTAACAATAAAAGCTTCTTCTTCATTTGTCTTCCTCCTACGTATTAACTTCTATTCATAATAATACATTGTCATTAATATTTATTCAAGACCTTTTTATATACTACAAAAACTTTCCTTGAAATTACTTATCTAGATTAGTTACTTATAAATCTCTTAATCTAAATTGTACCTTAATATTTCTTGATTCAACAGCTATTACAACAATATTATAATTGTATTCTTTAAGTATTTCTCCTAAAACAAAACTATCTTCCTTATCAAAAGAATATAACTTTTGTTTTTCCGCTGTAACAATATAGTATTGACCTTGAGTCTTTTCCAAAAATAAATTATCCCATTCCTTTATAGGAAGGTTATATCTTTTGATTTCCCACACAACACCATTATCTTTGAAATGTCTAATGGTATTTGCATAATCCAACTCCATAATTTTTTTCGATTCCTCTAGTTTTTCCATATTGCTAATAATCTCTTGCTGTTCTCTTAATACATCAATTTGCTTTCTTTTTTTATCATTAGTATCTATCTCATATTGTATGATGCGCTTTTGCATTTTCTCGTAATAGGATTTAGCATAATAATTAAAAACTTCTTTGAACATACTATCTTTCCCTTTCAAATACTAAGTACGTAGCTCCATTAACTTCTGTCTCTAGCCATATTTTAAAAACTTTAGCATCACATATTTTCCATGCACATCACAAACCTGAAAAAAAATTTATTATTAAATTAAACTTTATTATATTTCATACGAAAAATAAATACTAAGTGAAATAAATAAATTTAATGGTGATGATTATGAAAGAAAATAAACTTATAGATTTATTAGATACCACCCGTGATAACTTTGAAGAAATCAAAGACGATGTAAATTTGACTCTTCAAAAAAGAGAACTTATAAAGCTTTCTTATGAGAATGTTCTCGATGAAAAAGAAAAAGAATTTAAAACTGCCAAAGAAACACTTCAAGAAGATGAAAAACTTTTAAAACATCTTAAAGAACTTTACAATAATGATTTTTCATCCACTAGAGTTCTTGAAGAGAAAACTAATTTCTTAAAAAAAATAACTTTTCTAAAGGACCTATAATTTTCCACCATCAACCTTTAGAATTTCACCGGTTATGTAGCTTGAATAATCGCTACATAAAAAAAGTGCTGCTTTTCCAACTTCTTCACAAGTACCAAATCTCATTAGAGCTATTTCATCCTCTAATGCATTCTTTTCTTCTTGTGAAAAGCACTGATTCATAGCTGTGTCAATGACACCTGGTGAAATTGCATTTACTCTTATGCCAGAAGGTGCTACTTCCTTTGCCAAAGCCTTTGTAAAGGAATCTATAGCTCCTTTTGATGCAGAATATAAAACTTCACAAGAAGCTCCTAGTTGCCCCCACATGGAGGATATATTAAGTATTATGCCACATTGTCTACTTAACATTTGTGGCAAAACTGCCCTTGTACAATTGAATACTGATTTAAAATTAGTATTTATAATCTCCTCGTAATCTTCTTCATTCATATCTATTAACAAACCTATTTTAGAAATTGCTGCATTGTTAACTAGTATATCCACTTTCTTATATTCTTCTATAATATTTTCAACAATATTATTTGCAAAACTAAAAGAACTTACATCACCCTTGATAACTTTAGCATTAATCCCTATGCTATTAAATTCATCCAAAGTTTCCTTTGCAGCTTTTTCATCAGACTTGTAAATTAAAATGACCGTAGCACCAGCTTGCCCTAGTTCTTTAGCTATCCCCTTACCAATGCCTCTAGTCCCACCAGTAATAATTGCAACCTTTTTATTTAAATTCATTGATTCACCTCAAACACGATTGTTATCCATCATCTATAATTATAAACGAATTTTAGTAGTTTAAGCAATTATTCTAAAAATAACAATTAGACTGCCCCACTATTACTTGAGGCAGTCTTGCAATAATTATAACTTTGGCAAATTTGTTAGGTTTGCAAATTTAATTTCCTCTGGAAATTGAGAAGTATCAACATTTTCCTTAACTCCATTTATAGCCCCTTGCCTTGCTAAAGAAATTAATGTCTCTGTATCTACCTTTTCTCCATTGTCTAATTCATACTTTATAATATCACCATATTTATTTTTATAAGTTCTTGTTATAGTCAATGCATTTTCCTTGTTTATGTACATACTATCTCTCCTTTAGTGTTTTTCATAGTTTATGCACATACAAGTTTTTTAATACAATAAGTCCATTAAATTTATTTTATTTTTCCTACCAAGAACATTATATTCATACCTTTATCTGAAAATTTCTTTTCATATTCTGTAACTATATTTCCCTGGAAATCTGAATTGTGTAAATCATAAGTAAGATATTTTATATCAAAACCACTTTCCGTAAAATATTCCTGTGATGCTTCAAATAAATCTTTATCATCAGTTTTAAACCAGATTTCTGTATCAGGCTTTATGAATGTTTTGTATTTTCCTAAAAATCTGCTATGAGTAAGTCTTCTCTTATTATGTTTTCCTTTAGGCCATGGATTACAGAAATTAATATATATCTTTGATATTTCATCTTTGTCAAAAATATCCATTATCGTAGATATCTCTAATCTCATTAATTTAACATTGTTAGGTTCTTTTCCAGCTTCTTTAAAGGTCTCTTCAAGCCTTCTTTTAGTGTACACTAAAACTTCATCTTTTAAATCTATACCTATATAATTAATATTACTATTGTTAACTGATTTTGCTGTTATAAAAGATCCAAAGCCACATCCAAGTTCTAAGTGGATATCATTATCGTTGCCGAAAACTTCTTTCCATCTACCTTTACAGTCTGTAGGATTAACTACAGTTATAGAACTCTCTTCAAATTCTGGTCTTGCCCACCACTTTTTTCTTAACCTCATATTCTCCTCCAAATTCATCCGTGTAATTATTAAATTTCTTATCTTTATTCTCACCTTTAAATCTGAGCTTTGTACATTTTTAATTTAGAAACAAATTCTATTATATAGCAAAATCCTTTATTCTAAAAGATTTTTTAAAAATATCGTAGCTTCAATTAGTTAAATAACCCTAAATAAAAACTCTCCGCAGAATTATATACGAAGAGCTTTAATCATTATTAAATTATATTTTTGATATAATTTCTAAAACATCTTTTGCTATTTCTAAATCATTGATTTTTGACGCACTTTAACAGAGGTTACCATTGGGTTGTGTATAACTTTATAAAAGATTATTACGCCACGCTTTTTAAGTCGTTAGATTTTGAGTTTATAGCAATAGTTCCAGCAACCAAAGCAATACAGTTTAATAAAGAAATAATTTTAGCTTTTCTAATTCCTGATGATCTCAGATAATTGTTCAAAGTTTTGCAGGAAAAGGTAATAACTATGCTTATGGAACTACAACAAGATCAAGTCCTCAAATACTATATCAAGGGTCCTTAAATTAACCTGTTGTGCTAGCAGATAAGTTTTCATTAAAAGGATATTTATACCATGATTTTAGGCATTCCTATCCTATTGCCTCATATACTGTTTTTGGAAATTATTATCCGAATACTAATTCTTTAATCTTTGATATTTCTATACCTATATTAAAAAATTTATTTATAAAATAGCAAAGATTATGAGCTAATATTTTATTTGATATTCTTGTGGCAAATCCCCAAGTTGATTTTGTAAGAACCCTCTGCATATTTAATTGCTCGGAGAGCTGAGAAAAAGTAGTTTCTACTCTACGACGAGCCTTGAATATCAACTGCCTAAAAGGTTTTAAAAGTTTAGTTTTACTATTGTTACGATTTATTGTTAAAAGACGAATGTACCTTGTTTCTTTTAATTGCGAAGCAACTTTTTGACCTATATATCCTTTATCACCTATTAGTATATCAATCTCTGAATTAGCTGTGAGTTCCCAGACGACATCTCTGTCATCAATATTTGCTGCTGTTACAGTAAAATCTGTGATATAGCCATCGAGGGCTACTAAAGCATGTAATTTGAATCCATAATATGTTTCTTTTTTCGAAGCGCATCGCCCGTAGGCAGCCTCCGGCTTAAAAGCTTTATGGAAATGAGCTCTCCCAAACTTACACACAGGAATTGGCATACTATCTGCAATTCTCATTCGGTCATATTGATAGTTAAGAAATTTCGTTAACTCTTTACGAATTTCATCAATGACTCGAAATAATGACTTTCTAACTCTATGAAACCTCGGCCTACTACAAAAGTTGGGAAATAAGTCTCGTAGGTTTTTAGAGCAAAATCCAAACCATGCTTTTTCAGAGTCAATGGTTAAGAGTTCACCTACTAAAGAAATCGTAATTATTTCGCTATCAGTCATTACTGATTTAGCGATGTTACGACGATTTTTAATAAATGTTGGAGTTACTTTTTGGTAAAAGTCATCAATTATAACATAAGTGACAACAATAAAATCTTTTAAGTCATCTATTGTTATGGTAGAATCTTTATTAAACTCTGGCATATAGGTTAGCCTCCTATCATTAGATTAGTGGTGTTTTTTAATGATAGGTTAGCAAATATGCTGGAGTTTTTCTATTTGTAAGTATTGCCAGCGTATTTAACTAGCACAACGGGTTAAATTATATAAAAGAAAGACTAAGAAATACTTATGTTGAAAACTTATCCTTTGAGAAGATTATTGATAAGTATGATAGCGAAAACAGTTTTTTCTTTTGTAATCCTCCATATTTTGAAACTGCAGGATATGATTTTGAGTTTGGAGAAAAGGAACATTTACTTTTAAGAGATAAGCTATTAAGTCTTAATGGGAAATTTCTATTAACTATTAATGATCATGAAAAGGTTAGAGAAAAGTATAAGGAATTAATTGTTAGGAACTATTAAATTAATCTGTAAATCTATTGTTATAGAAAATTCACATTACCATATTTAGTTCATTTAAATAGTTTGATGAATTTTAAACTATAATAAGGAAAATAAATAGAACACATAATAGTTATCTCTTTTGAGTTATATTTCAATTTGTGATACAAACAATAACTCATATTAATACAATTTTATAAATAAAAATACCATTCAATACAAGTTTCGACAAAAAAAATTGTGAATGAGTGATATAGTATTAAGGGATTAATTATACAACATATTTGTAAGAACTAAAGAAAATTTAAGGTGGGATGCAAATGTTAAAAAGAAAATTTAGTGTTATTTTTGTTACAGTAGCGTTAGCACTGATAACAAAAACGTCAGTTTTAGGAGATAACTTCTCTCAAAGTAATGAGAAAGTAATTAATTCAAATCAATTTAAAGAAACTGATTCAAATCCAGTCGTCGTTTACGATGTGCCGCAATCTGGTGAAAACATAGGTAATGGTACAGTAATACTTACACAAAAAGATATAGACGAAGATATGGAAAAAAGTAAGATGTTTAATCAATATTTTGATGGAAAATAAAAATTAATAAAAGGTAGAGATTAATATACAGAAAAAGTATTATATAAGCAGTTTTTTATAGATTAATGGATTCTTAATTATAATTAAATAAAAAGATATTAATTTTATCAAATATTATAGCTTATAGTATATATACTAATTTATATTAATGTGAGTCTATACATAAAAATCATTACTTTAATAAGTATTAACTAAAATATGGTATTAAAAATAATGATTATAAAAACTAATTTTAAAAAACTAAAATAAATTTAAAAATATTAGGATGGTATACATATGTTGAAAAGAAAATTTAGTACTATTTTTGTTGCAATAACGTTAATAATGATAATGACGGCACCAGTTTTTGGGGATAATATTACGTCAGTTAAAAATGAAATAACTACTACAGAGTCAAGTGCTGTTAATTATGTACCTCAATCAGGTGAGAATGTAGGTAATGGTAAAGTCATATTGACACAAGAGGATATAAATGGTAATGAAAAGAAAAGCAGGGAAGTTGGAAATTACTTAGAACAAAAGAATAAAACATCAAAGAATTCAACTAGATTGTTAAAGGGTTATTATTCATCTACATCTCTTAATTATGATCATGTATTAAGCCCAGAAGCGCAATCAACAGATACATGGTGTGGTCCAGCTGCTTGCTTAAATGCCATTGATACTAGGTCATATCACTCAGTAGGTCAGAACACTAACTTGACACAATTTGTGATAAATTCTTTCTTAAATCCAGGAGGTGGACTTCAACTTAATGGAACGTATTTAACGTCTAATTGGACAACTACTTTAGATAAATTTGCACCTGGAAATAACTATGAGATAAAACGAAGAGCTTCGTCAGTGAATTATACTGATTGGCAATTAGATGTGTTGAATTCTATTATCTATACAATCGATAAGGGGTATCCGGTAGTTGTTGATACTGAACAAATGCCAACAATCGATTTTATAGATCCTGTATATAGAGATAGGTATAATTCAAATGGAAATAAGCCTATATACCACTACGTTACAGTTATTGGATACAGATATACTGGACCAGATCCTCTTTGTAAATATGGTGGATATCAGTTAATTTATATGGATTCAGCTGGATACCACAACGGAGTTTATGAAACTGATTATAGAAGAATTGGAAATACAACAATTAGAATGGGTATTATGTGGTAAAAGGCAATGAGCTATTTCAATTTATTGAAATGGCTCATTATTTATTAAAATTAATCTTCTATTTTAGCTTTTATTCCATTACCCCAGTTTTCATCTGTAGTTGATGCAAATATATATAACCTATCATTAACTTATACAGCCATCTTTCCAGTGGTGGATTGATAAATAGGTGTTCCTTTTTTAATAGCATTTGATGAATTATTTTTTATTGGTTTTAAGAACGTAAGTGCTGTATTCTTTACTTCACCATTTTTTTTAATTCATTAGCTTGGCTTACGTTTATTTTGGCATTGGCATTTAATACATACAACTCATTATTAACTTTTAGATAGGTACAACCCGAAGATGCATTAATGTATATACATAAACTATATCAAGTCTTAATACAATATATCCTCCTATTTTTGTTTTTTTCATTTGTATCCCTCCTTTTTTATTATATGAGTAAGTTGCACAATTATATTTTTGATATGATTGTTAAAACATCTTTCACTTGAAGTTCTTTTATTATAAAGTTGTTGCCAGGTATCTGTGGATCTATGAGGATATGAAAAGTAGCGATTATTCTTTTTATAGCTTATTTTATAACAATACCCATAATTGGAGTTACTACACTAATTCATCCCACAGGGACAGTTTATTTTCCCGGTGGTATGAGGGCATCTAAACTTCAAATAATCACCATTTTTACCCCAATAGGTTAAAGGATAACCCATCGAGTAAATTAGCTCAAACTTCTCATTAAGACTTTCTGGTGGAGTATATAATCCTCTTGTATTTAATGCAATTATTGCTTGTTTTTTTAGCTCATTGATTATATAACCATAACTTTTCTGAAAGTCATAACCTTAATCCATGATATAGACGTTTGGGGTTATAGCACCTACATATGTTGTTGAAGTTTTTTGTTAGCACTTAATATATCCAACATTTAGGGGTGAACTTCTTTTTTGTTATTATAAAAAACCAGTAAAATCAATGATTTTAAAATATGAAATTTACTCGATTAAATAAACCTAAATAAAAACTCTCCGCAGAATTATCTACGAAGAGCTTTAATCATCATTAAATTATATTTAAGAATAACTTAGTCATTGCTCCAACTGGCCCTGATAGTAAAAGACCGATTATAGAAGTTCCCCCATAGATTGGCATAACCAAAATTATCATAATAACAAAGGAATATCTATACATAGCACCTTCTATCTTATAGAATTTTGCTGGTGCTAAATTCCTAAGAATATTGAATCCATCAAGACCTGGTAACGGCAATAAATTGAACAATGAAAGCATACAATTTATTTGCACTGTATAACCTAGAATTCTATATATAATCCAAGTTAAGCTAAGAGTATTACTTGATCTTATAAGAAAATTCCCTTTAAAGGCAACTAATGCAAAGATACCTGCTAATAAGCCAAATACTGCAGCTGTAAAAAGGTTTGCCATTACTCCCGCAATATTAACTTTTAAATCATCCTTATTATAATTTTTAAAATTTCTAGGATTAACTTGTACAGGCTTTGCCCATCCAAAGTGAAACAATAGAAGCGCTAAAAATCCAATAGGATCAATGTGGGGAATTGGCGATAAGGTTAATCTGCCTTGCGCTCTAGGAGTTGGATCTCCAAGCTTATCTGCCACCTTTGCGTGGGCATATTCATGAACAGTAAACCCTATTAGTATTCCTGGAATTGTTAATATAGTTTGTAAAATTTGGTCTCGCATAACTTCACCTTCCGTACTGTTATAACACTCTATAACATATATCATTTTAAGTATCTTAAAGAATACTTTTTTCCTATGATAACATAATAACAGAATTCTGGGTATTACGAAAGTAAATTATTATGTTATTATTTCTTAAATATTCCCAATATCTAGCTACAACCTCTTTGAGCCTTCGAAAGCTAACGGTGACCTTTCACACTCGTCATATTTTAGTGTAACCTGATAACACAATGGGCTGCCTTTCATTTTCTCAGAGGCATAACATAAACCATTGGACCTGGAATCTAAAAATGGGTTGTCTATTTGTTCTGGATCCCCTATTAAAATTAACTTAGTTCCTACTCCAACTCTTGTTATGATGGCCTTAACTTGCTTTGGAGATAAATTTTGGGCTTCATCAATAATAACCCAATTCTTTACTATGGATCTACCTCTTAAATAAGCAACCGCTTCAGTAGTTATTATTTTTCTATCAAATAACTCGCTTACTTTATCACTAAGTTCCTTCTCATTTTTGTATCTTTCTTTTTCATCAGAATCTACAAGAATTTCTAGATTATCTAAAACTGGCCTCATATATGGTGCTATTTTATCCTGTTCTGTACCAGGTAAAAATCCTAACTCTTCATCCATAGTTACATTAGGTCTGCACACCAATATTTTTCTGTACTTTTTATCCTCTTGTTCTAGGATTTCATGAAGTCCTACAGCTAAGGAAAAAAGAGTCTTAGCTGTTCCAGCAGGACCTTTTATAATTACTAGCGGTGCCTTAGAAGCGTCAGTAGCTAAGGCCTCCAGCATAAATCTTTGACCTGCATTTCTTTGCTTAATGCCAAAAGGAACAATATCTTTATTATAAAGGGGTACTATTACTGACCCATCAAATCTAGCTAACGCACTTTGCTTATGATTTTCTATAGAATGAACTATCAAAAATTCATTTATAAAGAGTTCAGCTTCTTTGTAGCCATCATTTTCTTGATCATAGACTAAAATTTCACTTTTATCTATGAACTTTTCAGCATAAAATTTATGAAGATTTTCTTGCCTTGTATATACCTCCCTACGACCAGTGTACTGCTCTTCAATAGTTGGAACTACCTTCTCATAATAATCTTCAGCATTTATATTAAATATATCTGCCTTAATTCTCTCGAAAATATCCTTAGTTATAAGGGATACATCTTCACCATCTTCCTTTAAACCCTTGCACACCTGAAGTATCCTATTATCAGGCTTTGTTCTATCCCAAGATAGTGGTATTACCACATTATAGTGGTTCATTTCGACTCGAAGCATTCCTCCTCCTGGAAGTGGAACACCATCACTGAGTTTTCCACCCCTTCTAAACTGGTCAATTAGCCTAGATGCTTGTCTTGCATTTGCCCCTAAATCTGTTTTATCCTTCTTAAATGAATCTAGTTCTTCCAAAACTACCTCTGGAATTACCACATCATTTTCACCAAAGGTTAATAACGAATAAGGAGCATAGAGTAGTACATTTGTGTCTAGTACGTATGTTTTCTTCAAGGAAAAATCCCCCTTCCTGTTAATGCCTAAGAAGTTTTAGATTATCTTTTTTTATATTTATATGTTGGACTTTTCCATTATATAAACTTGTTCCTCTAAAATTTATTATAATTTCTTAAAACTATAACTATAATCTTTACAATTGATAATAATTATCGTATAATATACATAACTAAAAGAAAAGGATGATAATTTATGGAGAGTATCGCTAAGGTTTTTAGAGAAAAAAAACTCAAGCTAACACCTCAAAGAATTGCGGTTTATAAGTATTTATTGTCAACGACATCACATCCCTCAGCAGAAGTCATTTATAAGGCTATTCAAGAAGATTACCCTACAATGAGTTTTGCTACAGTCTATAAAACCTTAAAAACTTTAACAAGTGTTAACTTAGTTCAGGAGTTAAATGTTGGAGAAGGTAATTTTAGATACGATGCCAATGTCGATGCTCATCCCCATATTCAATGTATAGAATGCGGTAGAGTTGATGATATACATAATGTATCTTTTGAAAATCTAAATTCCGTAGTTTCAGAGTTTTCAGATTATACTGTATTATCAAATCAAATATATTTTTATGGTGTATGCGGTGAATGTAAAAGCAAGAATATTTCTAGATAGAAAAAATAACCCTTTAAGAAAATAAAGGGTTATTTTTTTATTTCACTTCATATCTATATTAGTGTGCATTATCTGCTAACTAATTTATATGGAGGCTCTCTTATGAAGTTTAAAGTGTTGTTTCTAAGAAGAAAATATATATACTACACAGTAATTCTTATTCTTACATTAATATTAATTTTCCTTTATTTTATAACAAAGCCTAAGGAGACTATAGCAACCTTTACCATTTCAAAGCCAGAAGAAGCTGTAAAAGCTGATTTTGATGGTGACGGCGATAACGAACTCCTTATAATCAGCTCAAACCAAGGAAAATTCAATCTTCAGATCACCTCAAACACAAAAAATATACATATAAATCCCGATAAAGTTCCTAACACCTTAGGAAATCAACTTAACTATTGGCATTTGAGAATTATCCTTTTAGATGTAAATAGAGACAATCTCCCAGAGATTCTTCTTCAAGGCTATAATGAAAAAAAACCTATTCAACATATTTTTGCTATAGAAGAAAATGATTATATTCCTTTACTATCAACTACAAATAATATTTTAGGAGTTTTAAATGTATATTCTAATAAAACGCCGATAGTTTTTACAGGAAATCTTATAAACGGTGATATAAAGTTTAATGCCAATTTAATGCTCTTAAACAACGTTAAATCTGTTTCAGGAACTTACGAAGCCTCCTTCGCTGGAAGAGACACTATTATATCCTTTATAAAATTTATCGAAGCTTTTCCTTATACAGAACTTCTACTTCCCAAAAAACTTGACTCAGGCCTTCTCTCAACATCAGATTATAATGTCATAAATAAACTTTTTAAAAGTGGGAAAAGATTTGTTTTTCAAGATGGGTTCTTTTCAGATAGGAAATACGATAAAGATGGAGAAATAAGTGAACTTAATTGGATTTTAAATTTTAAAACTGTTACTCCTAATGCTCAAAATTCAGAAGAAAGCTGTATTTTAAATTTAATACTGAAATCATCTAAAGATACCTCTTATCACTATAAGATTTCTTCAATCAAATTAGAAGAAAAAAAGTAATGGGACCGCAAATACGGTCCCAAGGGGGATGGGGGGTTTTGTAAGTGTGAAGAGTCACTTACGTTAATGAGAGTAAATCTCCTTTAACATTTATAATTATTAGCATTTTTTCTTCAAAATATACATGTTTTATTTTCTACTATCTAGATAATTCTGAATAATATCATCTAGTACCTTTGAACGATCTGGAGTTAAATAATGCTTTATTCCTCTTAATAAATCTAATACATCCTCCGCATTATCATTACTTTGGTTATAATCCACATCTACAACAGGACTGTCATTTACGCCATTATTATTTTGTGGATTTGCATTATTCATGTTATTAGATAAATTATTAATCATATTGCTTAAATCGTCCATATTGATTTGAGAAAAAATTTCTGAAAAATCAATGCCATTATCGTTCATTGATGAACTTGAATTATAGTTATTACCTCCGCCGTTTCCATTATATCCATAGTTTTGACCAAAGGCTTGGTTTTGATTGTATCCATTATTATAATTATGTCCATTGCCTTGGTCATAGGTGTTATATCCGTCTCTTCTATCATTTTTCTCCCTAGTACCTTGGCTTCTTCTGTTTCTACTATGTCTACGATGTGATTCCTGACTTCTCCTTGAAGGCATATTATTCATTGGCTGACTTGGTCCTCCTTGGTTAAAAGATGACATTAAATTTGACAATGCATTCATATCTAAATTACCAAATCCATTGCCACCATTACCGCCATTTCCCTGCATGCCAGCAAACATATTAACTAAGTTGCCTATATTTCCAAGTCCCCCTAGATTACCCATTCCTCCAAGTTGAGAAAGTACTTGTCCTAATGTACCAATATTCATATTACCCATCAATCCTGATAAACCTGAGAATAAATCATTTCCTCCACCTCTATACCTATGATGTCTAGACGACATACTCTACTCACCTCTTTTCTATATTAAAGAGGGCTTTTTTAAGCCCTCGAGTTGATTAACAGCAACCTTCATTGTTTGTACAACAGCAAATAAAGTATAAAGCTATTATAAATAAAATACTATTATCTATTATTGGTCTGCGACAACCATAGTTTTCGTATGGAACTGGACCACATTCATCGTCACATGGATTTGGTTGAGGAATAAATCCACAACGGTCTCCCATATCGCATCTACCAAATTGAAGTACAAATAATATTAATGCTAATAATGTCTTAGATCCAAAGAAACCCTTTGACATTTTATATACCTCCATTGTTCATTGCTATTTAAATATCCTTAGTTTCAATCCAAAGGGAGCATAACTCCCCTTAAGAACTACTTGCCACATTTATCATTATCTGTGCAACAGCATATAAAGTATAAAGCAATTATGAATAATATACTATTATCTATGATTGAATTATTGCCACATCCATGATAGCCGATGTCTCCACAACCATAACCATTACGTCCACAGTTACCGAATTGAAAAACAAAAAGTAACAATGCTAGTAAGGTTTTACCACCAAAGAAACCGCAATTAGAATCTTTTTTACATGTTTTTTTCATATATATACCTCCATTGTATTGCTACAAAGAAACCAAGATTTCTCGAGGTTTCCTATGTTTTAAAGAAGGGCAAAATGCCCCTCCCCTGTTTTTAGCAGTAGTATCGGATTAAAGTAGAGGTAAGTTATCTTAGGTTTTACATGTTCAAAATATCCTTAGATTATATACTCTCTTAAGGTTTAATTTTATTCCTATATTAACTTACAACTAACAAGTTGGTTCACAATAAACTGGGCCATAAGGTCTATGGTTTTCTTTATTGTTACAACAACATACTAGTAATATGATTAAGATTATCCATATCCAATTGTTTCCACTGTCTTCACAGCAATGATTGTGATGTTTCTTTGATTTGCAGCAACAGCCACTATTTCCGCCAAAACCTCCACAGAAATTATCTCCACATAAGAAGAATAATAAAATTATCCATATCCAAATATTGTTTCCAAAGCCACCGCAATTGTTGTCAAATCCTCCACAGAATCCACAAGAGTTTTGATCGTATCCCACTGCTTTTTCCTCCTTAATTAATTGCTTTTGTATCTAATAATATATTATGAGTACACTATTCATTTGACACTAAAACTATGACAACAAATGAAAAAAACTTTTAACAAAAAAATAACTATCTTGATATAAAGAGATCTCTCTATATCAAGATAGTTTCATTTTTTAAATTTGTTCCTCTTCTATTTCAATAAGACCTTTAAAAATACCCTCTAATAATTCTTCTTTTCCAGTCTTCTTTAAAGAAGAGAACTTATACATCTTCGCTCCCTTAGGCAACTTTATAGCTTCAGCTATTATTTTTTGATTTTTATTTAGTTCATTCTTCGTAAGCTTATCAACCTTAGTTAATACAATCACCGCTTCATAACCATAATGTAAAATCCAATCATACATTAAAATGTCATCCTCATTAGGAACTCTTCTAGAATCTAGCAGAAGTATTACCTTCTTAAGTTGAGGTCTATTGTGAAGATATGTCTCAATAGTTTTTCCCCAACTATCTCTTTCATTTTTCGACACCTTCGCATATCCATAGCCAGGTAAATCAACAAAATGCATTACATTATTAATTATAAAGAAATTAACCAATCTAGTTTTTCCA
Source organism: Clostridium cellulovorans 743B (assembly GCF_000145275.1). Classification (NCBI taxonomy): domain Bacteria; kingdom Bacillati; phylum Bacillota; class Clostridia; order Eubacteriales; family Clostridiaceae; genus Clostridium; species Clostridium cellulovorans. The sequence continues at coordinate 1,939,864 of NC_014393.1, read as the reverse complement.
GGTGTCTGACTAACCTTGACAAGTTTTTTTCTATTAGTCAATGTATTTATAAGTGATGACTTCCCAACATTGGATCTACCAACAAAGGCTACTTCTGGAATATCATCTTGAGGGTACTGTGAAGTTTTAACCGCAGAGGTTACAAATTCAGCTTGTTTAATTTCCATACTTTATATCTCCAGTTAATGCGTTATTTAATACAGTATCCACATGCTCAGCTATTACTACTTTAAGCTTGCTTAATACTGTCTTTGGTACCTTTTCTAAATCTTTTTCATTATCTTTTGGAATAATTATTGTATCAACTCCAGCTCTATATGCAGCTAAAGTTTTTTCTTTAAGTCCACCAATAGGTAAAACTCTTCCTGTCAGCGATATCTCACCAGTCATAGCAACATTATGACGTACAGGAGTATTTGTTAATACTGAGACAAGAGCAGTAATCATTGTTACTCCTGCAGAAGGCCCATCTTTAGGAACTGCACCTTCTGGAACGTGAATATGAATATCCCTTTCTTTATAGAAATTCTCATCAATGTTGTATTTAAATGAATTAGATCTCACATAACTAAAACCAGCATTTGCCGATTCCTTCATAACATCACCTAATTGCCCTGTAAGTTGCAATTTTCCACTACCCTTCATGGTTGCAACTTCAACTGGAAGAGTATCTCCACCATAGGCTGTCCACGCCATACCCGTAACAACACCTATTTTATCTTCCTTTAACACCTTATCAAAGGTATACTTTTCTTTCCCTAGATATTTCATTACAGTATTAACATTTATAGTAACTTTATTCTTACCAGTTTTCACGATGTATGTTATTGATTTTCTTACTACTGCAGCGATATTTCTTTCTAAGGAACGTACACCTGATTCTCTAGTATAATGATCTATAATATAATAAATAGCATTATCACTGAAAATGATAGACTTATCCTCTATAGTATGTTCCTTTAACTGCTTTGGTATTAAATATTTTTTAGAAATATTGAATTTTTCTTCATTAGTATAACCAGATACCTCAATAATCTCCATTCTGTCCAATAAAGGTCTAGGAATAGTTTCTAAAGAGTTTGCTGTTGTTATAAAAAGAATTTGTGATAAATCTAAATCAACTTCAAGATAGTGATCTCTAAAGCTAGAATTTTGCTCACTGTCTAATACCTCAAGTAAAGCATCAGCAGGATTCCCTTTATAATTCCCACTCATCTTATCAATTTCATCTAAAAGTATCAATGGATTCTTTGTTTTAGCTTGCTTTAAAGCATAAGCTATTCTGCCTGGCATAGCTCCAACATAAGTTTTTCTATGGCCTCTAATATCAGCCTCGTCAGTAACTCCCCCTAGGGAAATTCTCACAAAATTTCTTCCAATAGTATTAGCAATACTTCTTGCAATAGAAGTCTTACCTACCCCTGGTGGACCCACTAAACATAATATAGGACCCTTCAAGGATTTACTGATATTCTTTACTGCTAAATATTCAATAATTCTCTGTTTTACATCTTCTATACCATAATGATCTTCATCTAAAACTTTTCTAGCATTTTTAATATCTAGATTGTCCTTTGTTGTAGCATTCCATGGAATATCTAATAACCAATCAAGGTAAGTCTGTATTACTCCACCTTCAGAAGAAAAACTTCCCAATGATTTTAATCTTTCAAGTTCATATAAAGCTTTCTCTTTTACAGCTTTAGGTAACTTAGCCTTTTTAATCTTAGCTTTATACTCCTTATCTTCTTTCTCATTTTCATCAAATTCCCCAAGTTCTTCTTGTATAACCTTTAATTGTTCTCTTAAGAAATATTCCTTTTGCATTCTATCCATGCTATCTCTTACTTTTAACCCTATCTCAACTTCAAGTTTTATCATCTCTAGTTCATTCTTAATTAAGACAATAACTTTTTCTAGTCTCTCCTTTGGGTTTAGTACTTGAATCATATCTTGCATTTCTTCTTGCCTTAAGTTTAAATATGAACAAATAATATCAGATAGTTTTGCAATGTTTTGTATTTCTTCCACTGATGACAGCGCCTCATTTGCAACTACACCTGAATAATCTGCATATTCTCTAAAAACATTTTTGGCAAGCTTTATCAGCACTTCATTGCCTTCTGCTTCCCCTTCTACTTCATTACCTTGTACTTCATTACCTTCTTCTTCAATAATATCTATCTCTACACTATAAAAAGGTTCTATACTATTATATTTGATTATTTCTACTCTATATAATCCTTCTACTAATACACGTATATTATTATTTGGTAACTTTAATATTTGCTTTATACTACAAAGAGTACCAATTTTTAATATCTCATCTTCAGATGGACTTTCAATCCGCTCGTCTAACTGAGTGCTTAGCACTATATATTGTTCTTTAATCATAGCTTCTTCTAACGCCATAATCGATGCCTTACGTCCTATATCAAAATGCATGACCATGTAAGGGAAGATAGTTAGTCCTCTTATAGGAATTAGAGGTAGATTTTGCATATCAATTTTCATCATGATCTTTCCTCCATTAATTTATATAGCTTAGACTATTATACCTATAAATCAGCTAATTATCAAATGGGTAAAATATTATAACTCATTCCTATAAGAGAACTTTATCTAATTTCCCTTTGCTTCAATAGATTCAGTTGAATACACTAATGAAGATGTATCATTTCTTTCTGTGGATATAGTTTCTTCTTTTTCCTTTATCAATGATATTTCTATCACTTCTTTCAAATTTTCAACTGGTATTATTAATACGTTTTTCAAACTTTCAAATTTATCAGAGTAATTATCCTTAGGAATTATTATCGTACTTGCTTTTCCATCAATTGCTGCTTTTATTTTTTCTTTCACGCCTCCAATAGCCTTTACTTTACCATGCAGCGAAAGTTCTCCTGTCATTGCAATATTATTATTTATATATTGTTTTCTGATTGCACTATATATAGCACATGCCATAGTAACTCCGGCTGAAGGGCCATCCACAGGAATTCCACCTGGAAAATTCACATGAATATCATAACTATTTGTTTCTATATCAAAAACATAATCAAGAGCTGTAAGAACATTTTCTATAGAACATCTAGCCATACTTTTTCTCTTAATCTTCTTTGAGTGAGAAGTAATTTCCTCTTCTTCAACTATTCCAGTTATTCTTATTATTCCTTTCCTTCCATTGACCTTTGTAGCAGTTGCTTCTATTTCCATTATCATTCCGATATTAGGTCCAACTACTGCTAATCCATTTACATGACCTATTCGAGGCTCTTCACCTATCTGATATTCTAATCTTGGAGTATACTGTCCATTCTCAACTACCCACTCTACATCTTCCTTTGTAATAATATTTCTTTCTGAATCATCAGCGATGCCAGCACAAAGTTGGATAATATTAAGTGCTTCCCTTCCATTAGTACTATATTTTCCAACATAAGCTTTTGCCTCAGGAGATAAGACAACCCCTATTTTATATGCAGCATTTTCTGAAACCCTCTCTATCTCTTCCCTTGTAAGAGCTCTAAAAAACACTTCTACGCATCTAGACCTCAATGCTGGTGTTATTTCTTCTGGACTCCTTGTAGTAGCTCCAATAAGTCTAAAATCTGCAGGAAAACCTTTATCAAAAACTTCCTTTATGTATGTAGGAATATTTGGATCTTCAGAATTATAATAAGAACTATCAAAGAAAACTCTTCTATCCTCTAAAACCTTTAATAGCTTATTCATTTCGATTGGGTGCATTTCTCCAATCTCATCGATAAATAGCATTCCTCCATGTGCTTTACTGACAGCTCCAGGTTTTGGCTGTGGTATTCCAGCCATTCCGTAAGCTCCTGCCCCTTGATAAATAGGATCATGTACAGAACCTATCAGTGGATCTGCTATTCCTCGTTCATCAAATCTTAATGTTGTCGCATCTATTTCTATAAATGATGACTCTTTATTAAAAGGTGATTTATCTTTAGTTTTTGCATATTCAAGCACTAATCTAGCTGCTGCCGTCTTTCCTATTCCAGGCGGTCCATATATTATTACATGCTGTGGATTTCCTCCACACAGTGCCGCTTTTAATGCCTTTATTCCTTCTTCTTGACCTATTATTTCTTCAAAGTTTTTAGGTCTACTAATTTCTGTTAATGGAATTGTGAGCTTAGTTTTATTCATCTTACTCAAGGTTTCCATTTCTTTTCTATTTTCTCTATCAATATATATCTTACTTCCACCATGTTTCTTATTAGAGTTTATAGAATATATCAAAATAATAACCATAATAATCAACGTTGCTAGTTGTATGAACGCATTTATCTCATTATTCATAACTCACCTCTTAGTAAATCTTTTTTCTATATTATGGTCAAATATTTTTGGTAATATTCTTATACGAAAAAAAGTTCTATGAAACTTTACAATTTCATAGAACTCCTATATTATGCAGATTCTGGACCTTTTTTGCCCTTAGATTCACCTTTTAATTTTGCTACTCTTTCACCGAGTTCAACCTCTGGAGTTTTTGTCTTTATGGTATCCTCTAAAATAGTTACCTTTTTTACATCATCCTTTGATGGTATTTCAAACATGATATCTTTCATCATATCTTCAATTATAGCTCTTAGACCTCTGGCTCCTGTGCTTCTTTCAATTGCTTCTTTCGCAATAGCTCTTAAAGCTTTTTCATCGAAATCAAGATCTACACCATCCATAGCAAACAATTTTTTATATTGTTTTACAAGAGCATTCTTTGGCTCATAAAGGATTTTAACTAAAGCTTCTTCATCTAATGATTGAAGTGTTACTACTATTGGAAGTCTTCCAACAAACTCAGGAATTAAGCCATATTTTAATAAATCTCCTGGCATTAACTCTTTAAGTGTTTCACCAATATTTTTTTCCTTTTTAGATGTAATATCTGCACCAAAGCCCATAGAACCCTTACTTGTTCTCTTTTCTATAATCTTTTCAATACCATCAAAAGCTCCACCACAAATAAATAATATATTTGCTGTATTTATTTGAATAAATTCTTGATGTGGATGCTTTCTTCCACCTTGAGGTGGAACTGATGCCACAGTACCTTCTAAAATTTTAAGTAAAGCCTGTTGCACTCCTTCTCCAGAAACATCTCTTGTTATTGAAGGATTTTCTGATTTTCTAGCTATTTTATCAATTTCGTCTATATATATTATACCTTTTTCAGCTCTTTCAACATCATAATCAGCATTTTGGATAAGCTTTAGAAGTATATTTTCAACGTCTTCACCTACATATCCTGCTTCTGTTAATGTAGTCGCATCAGCAATTGCAAAAGGAACGTTTAAAAGTTTTGCTAGTGTTTGAGCTAAGAATGTTTTTCCACATCCTGTTGGTCCTAATAATAATATGTTACTTTTTTGAAGTTCAACATCATCATTAGCTATGTTTGAATTAATTCTCTTGTAATGATTATAAACTGCAACAGCTAAAGATTTTTTTGCACTTTCTTGACCAACAACATATTGATCTAAATGTGTTTTTATCTCCATTGGTTTAGGCAGTGCTCCTAAATCATGTTCTACATGTTCATCAAATTCGTCAGTAATAATTTCTGAACATAATTCGATACATTCATCACATATATAAACACCCGGCCCTGCAATTAGTCTTCTAACTTGTTCTTGTGTCTTTCCGCAAAAAGAACACTTTAATTGCTTTTTATCGTCTATTTTAGCCATCTATACACCTCACTAGGTTATTTATGTTTTGCTATAACTTCGTCTATTAATCCATAGTCTTTAGCCTTATCAGCAGTCATAAAATTATCTCTTTCTGTATCTTTTTCAATAACTTCAAGTGGTTGCCCAGTTCTCTCGCTTAATATAGAATTTAATTTTTTCTTCATCAATAAAATTCTCTCTGCATGAATACCGATATCTGTCGCCTGACCTTTGAAACCGCCTAATGGTTGATGAATCATGATTTCACTATTTGGTAATGCAAATCTTTTTCCTTTAGCTCCTGCTGCAAGTAAGAATGCTCCCATAGAAGCAGCCATACCGATACATATCGTCGCAACATCCGGCTTTATGTAATTCATTGTATCATATATAGCCATCCCAGCTGTTATAGATCCACCTGGACTGTTTATATAAAGTGAGATATCTTTATCTGGATCTTCACTTTCAAGAAATAGAAGCTGTGCTACTACTACACTTGCAGATGCATCATTTACTTCTTCACCTAAAAAAACTATCCTGTCCTTTAAGAGCCTTGAATAAATATCATAGGATCTTTCTCCTCTGTTTGTTTGTTCTACTACCATAGGTACTAATGCCATAATACTTCCCGTTGAGTGAACCTTACTAAAAATAGCAAGTGTTTTCCCTTTTCATTACAACCTGTCCTTTGCAGTTGATACGTTGCTCCGAGGGCTTAAGTTCCCGTCTTAATACGGTACATACTTATAGCTTTTTGCTATAAGTCCTCAACTTTCTCCTTTCATAATATTTATCAAATTAATAAGACTAAGTTAAGATTGGCTTTTGTATAAAATTCAAAAACGCCAGCAATTATTTTATTTGTTAGAAAATTGCCAGAAAGTTTCCTGGCAATTTTCTATATATACTATTATACTATTTATTATGGAAATAGTTCGCTTACTTTAATCAAAATTTATATAATTTTTTATTATTTATTCAGCAACTTTTGCGTTTTCAACTATTATGTTAATTACTTTTTGGTTAACTAAATCATATGTGATATATTCTTTTTGCATTCCAAGTATCATTTTAACAGTTTCTTCCACGTCTGGTGTTCCCCATTGTGCTGCCATTTCTCTAGCCTTAGCTTCAACTTCTTCATCGCTAACTTGAACATCTTCAACTTTAGCTATTTGAGCCATAACTAATTCAGTTTTAACTCTCTTTTCAGCAGTTTCTTTCATATAATCTCTAACATTTGCTTCGTTACTGTTAGTGAATTTGAAATAAGTATCAAGATCTAAACCTTGAGCTTTTAATCTATTTTCTAAATCTCTCATCATGTTGTTGATTTCATTATCAACCATAACTTGTGGAATTTCAATTGTAGTATTTGCTACAGCTGCATCAACTGCCTTTTCTTGGAATTCATGCTTAGCCATATGCTCATTATATTCATCCATTTTTTTCTTTATGTCAGCTTTTAAATCTTCTAAAGTTTCAAATTCTGATACTTCTTTAGCAAATTCATCATCTAAAGCTGGTAATTCTTTTACTTTAATATCATTAACAGTTACTTTGAAAGTAGCTTCTTTTCCATTTAATTCTTCATTACCATAATTTTCTGGGAAAGTTACAACTACATCCTTTGCATCGCCTTTGTTTAATCCTATTAATTGATCTTCAAAGGTATCGATGAATGAGTGTGAACCTATTGTTAATTCATAATTTTCACCTTTTCCACCTTGGAAAGGAGCTCCAGCTATAAAGCCTTCAAAATCGATAACAGCAATGTTTCCATTTTCTATAGTGCCTTCTGCTTTTGAAGATACTCTTGCATTCTTTTCTTGCATAGTCTTTAATTCAGCTTCGATATCTTCTTCAGTTGCCACTTTTTCAACTTTCTCAACTGTTACACCTTTGTAATCGCCAAGTTCAACTTCTGGCATAGTTGTAACTGTTGCAGTATATGTAAATTCTTTACCTTCTTCGCTTTGTTCAATTGAAACTTCTGGTCTGTCAACAGCTCTAACATTATTTTCAACTAATATACCTGGAAGTGTAGTGTTTATTACCATTTCTTCTGCTTCTGGGTAGAATATTTGATCTCCGTACATTTTCTTTATTAAATGTAAAGGTGCTTTTCCTTTTCTAAATCCTGGTATATTAAATTGTTTAACATTCTTTTGATATACTTTTTTAAGAGCATCTGTGAATTTTTCAGCTTCAACAGTTACTGTAATCTTAGCAGTATTCTTCTCTATTTTTTCTACAGTAGCGTTCATTATTATTCCTCCTAATATTAAGTGTTCTAAACTTAGTTATCATTCTAACTAAAACATTATATCATAGTTTATTATTTTTTTACAATTATTATTGAAATTTAAATATTTACATAAGTGTAGCTATAGCATTTGGAGTAACTTTATAATCAGTACCGTCGACGTTAACCTTTATTCCATCGCCAACTTTGTCTAAAATCTCAATAGTGCCTCCGCCTAAAAGCTTATTATTAATCCAAACAGTTTTATATGTGTTATTGGTATTATCATAGATCCAAATATAGTTTACTGTTGTAAACCAAGGTAAAAAGCTTTTATAAATTACAGTATTATCATCTATAAATTTAGGCGTTCCCATCCAAACAAAGTCACTTCTATAAGCAATTACATCTTCTCTTTTATTTATTTCACCTTTTGTGGATACATATTGCGTATATGTTATATCCTTAACTTCGCCTTTACTGTTAAAAATATACACCATTTGAGCACTCTTATCATATAAAAGTCCAACATTTCTTGTATCACTTAACTGATACTGAGTATTTTCATTACTTGCAGTAACTTCTGTTATTTTATTTGTTACCTTATCAACAGTGATAAGAGCTCCAACTTTTTCATTTATTTTTACAGGTATTTCCTTTATCTTTGCTTCTTCTGTTGCCTCTGTTGTGGCTTCCTTTTCTTCACTGTCACTTTCACTAATAACATCTTCTGATTTATCTTCTGCTTTATTAATATCATTGCTATCAGTTTTCTCTTTGTTATCAGTTTTTTCTTTACTAGATATTAATTTGCTACCTAACGTATTTATGCTATCTATTGCCTTAGACGAAAAATCATTAAAACCTATTGCATAAATTCCTACTATTGCTCCAAAAATTAAAACAACTACCAATAATGAAATTTTTCGTTTTCTTTTTTTTCTTCTTTTCATCTGATTGTCATAATTACTACTGAATATACTTGGCTTAGCCATAAGATATTCCTCCTTAGCTTTAAGTTAAATATATTATTCAACACTATATTATCATACCCGAATATTACATTCTAATGTTTTTAGTTTTTTTATACATTTCATTTATATTTATTTCTAACAATATATTTATACCATATATAAATATCATTCTCAATTATTATTAATAAAAGTTATGTATTATATTTAACATTATTCTAATAGAGTATGGATTTTCCCATTACAACCTTTGGCTTGTGTCTATAATTTTTTCAAAAATATCGCGCTAAGATATCAGCTTTATCTAAAATTAAAAGATTCTGAACAAGTTGCGCTTTAGCTTTGAAAATCTATAAAAATTTTTATCTAAGTCAAGAGACCCTAGGAATACCTAGAGTCTCTCTTTAAAGTAAATATTTTGCCCCTAACATCAATCTCACTTACTATTTCTTTTCAAAATAGTATGACATTGGCTTATATGAAACAGTCTTATCCTTCTTCTTCACATCAATAGCTTTTAAGAAACAAGCTGCAGTATCTATACATGTAAACACAGGAATCTTATATTCTGCTGCTTTTCTTCTTATTTTAAATCCTATTGTTTCAACATGATTACCTTTAGTTGGAGTATTTAGAACTAAACTCATCTCACCCTTTGGTATCATCTTCATAAGTTCAGCTATTGTAATTATATTTGTGTCCAGTCCCTTTTCTTTTAGATAATCATGAGTTTTACCACTTGAGAAAATCTTAAAGCCCCTATTAATATATTCTTCTACAAGTGCAGCTCCTTCTTCTTTATCTACGTCTTTCAAGGAAATATATATATTTCCTCCATCTATTACGTTTAAACCTGAAGCTATAAAACCTTTATAAATCGCTATATCTAAATCATCATCTACCCCAAGGACTTCTCCTGTAGATTTCATCTCTGGTCCAAGATATGTATCTACATTTACCAATTTTTCATTAGAGAATACAGGAACCTTCACAGCATATAAATTCTTATTTCTATTTAATCCAATTCCATATTCCATATCTTTAAGCTTTTTGCCAAGCATTATATCAACAGCAATTTTAACCATTGGTATATTAGTTACCTTGCTTAAGATTGGTACTGTTCTTGATGCTCTTGGATTAACTTCTATAACTCTAACCTTTTCTCCATCAAAAACATATTGTATGTTTACTAAACCTTTTATTTTTAGCCCCTTAGCAATTCTTTCAGTACAATCTAAAAGTGTTGCCATCACGTCTTCGCTTAATGTGAATTCTGGATAAATAGTTATACTATCACCTGAATGTACACCAGTTCTTTCAACGTGTTCCATTATTCCAGGTATTAATATATTTTCTCCATCACTGATTGCGTCCACTTCAATTTCTGTTCCTTGAATATATTTATCAATAAGCACTGGATGCTCTGTTGATAAAGTTACTGCTTCTGTAAGATATTTTTGAAGTCCTGCTTTATCATAAACAACTTGCATTGCTCTTCCACCAATTACATAGGATGGTCTTAAGATTACAGGATATCCAAGCTGAGCTACAGCATCATAACCTTCACTCATGCTAGTTATAGCTCTGCCTTTTGGTGCTTCTATGTTTATATCCTCTAAGAATTTAGAGAATTTTTCTCTATCTTCAGCTAAATCTATAGCTTCAAAATCAGTGCCAAGGATATTTACTCCACGTTTGGTTAATTGTTCAGCAAGATTTATAGCTGTCTGGCCACCAAATTGAACAACAACCCCTTCTGGTTTTTCTCTATTTATAATATCCATTACATTATCTATATATAGAGATTCAAAGTATAGCTTATCTGAAGTATCAAAATCTGTACTTACAGTTTCAGGATTATTGTTTATTATTATAGATTCATATTCAGCATCTCTTATTGCCCATACACCGTGTACGCAGCAATAGTCAAATTCTATTCCTTGACCAATCCTTATTGGACCAGAACCTATAACTACTATTTTCTTGTTGTCCTTTATTATATTTTCATCTTCCTCTTCATAAGTTGAATAATAATAAGGAGTTGCTGCTTCAAATTCTCCTCCACAAGTATCAACAACCTTGTATACAGGAATGATATTATTTTCTTTTATATAATCTTCAACTTCTTTTTCACTTATCTTTGTAAGTGCTGCAATTTCCTTTATTGTAAAGCCCATTTCCTTAGCTTCTTTAATAGGCTTCTTAAGGATGTTCTTATCTTTTAACATAAGTTCCATATCGATAATGTTTCTTATTCCTTGAAGGAACCATTTATCGATTTTTGTTGCCTCATGTATTTCATCTATAGATGCACCTTGTCTCATAGCTTGAGCAATAGCGAATATTCTCTCATCATCTTGCTTTTTAATCTTTTCTATAAGCTCATCTTTTCTCATGTAAATAAACTTATCAAGTCTTAAAGCACTTAATCCACCTTCAAGAGAAGTTATAGCTTTTAAAACAGCTGCTTCAAAGGTTCTGTCTATACTCATTACCTCTCCAGTAGCCTTCATTTGCGTTCCAAGGCTTCTATGTGCTGTTATAAACTTATCAAAAGGCCACTTTGGTATTTTAACTACTACATAGTCTAATGTAGGTTCAAAGCATGCAGATGAAGTTTGTGTAACATAGTTCTTAAGCTCATCTAAAGAATAACCAATTGCTATTTTAGAAGCTATTTTCGCTATTGGATATCCAGCAGCTTTTGATGCAAGAGCTGAAGATCTACTAACTCTAGGGTTAACTTCTATAACAACATAATTTTCGCTTACTGGATCTAAAGCGTATTGTATATTACATCCACCTTCTATTTTAAGGCTTCTAATTATCTTTGTAGCTGCACTTCTCAACATGTGATATTGTTTATCTGTTAAAGTTTGAGAAGGAGCAATAACTATTGAGTCTCCAGTATGAACACCTACAGGGTCAAAGTTTTCCATGTTACAAATTATTATACAATTGTCTTTAGCGTCTCTGATAACTTCATACTCAATTTCTTTCCAACCTGCAACACTTTGTTCAAGTAATATTTGTCCTATTGGACTAAGTTTTAATCCTCTTGAGCAGATATCATGTAACTCATCCATGTTAGATGCAATTCCGCCACCACTTCCCCCTAGGGTATATGCTGGTCTTATTATTACTGGGAACCCAATTTTCCCAACGAAATCTATACATTCTTCAAGGGTATGAGCGATTATACTCGATGGTATTGGCTCTCCTATCTCTAACATAAGATTCTTGAATTCTTCTCTGTCTTCAGCTTTTTTTATCGCATCACTGTTAGTGCCTAATAATTCTACGTTATACTTATCTAAAATCCCTTGTTCTCTTAAGTTCATTGCAAGATTTAAGGCAGTTTGACCACCGAAACCAGCTAGAATTCCATCTGGTCTTTCATTCTTTATTATTTCTTCTACAACCTCTTCTTTTAAAGGTTCAATATATACTTTATCCGCAACATTTGAATCTGTCATAATAGTTGCAGGATTACTATTTATAAGAATGGTTTCTATCCCTTCTTCTTTTATAGATTTACAAGCTTGAGTACCTGAATAATCGAACTCCGCTGCTTGACCTATAATTATTGGGCCTGAACCTAATATTAATACTTTTTTAAGTTTCTCATTTCTTGGCATAAAGCATCCATCCTCCTATTATCTTAAGTCCTAGTTTCATTTCTTGGATTTACCCGATGACTACTATCCGTAACACTCCCATCTTCCATAAAGTGGAAGTTAACGGCTACTACGTCCCTGGATAACGATTTCTAAGTTTCAGATGGAGTAAACTCCCCCTGAAACAAAGAACTCTGTTTATATTGCTTTGGCGTCAACAGCGTTATCCATTAAATCCATAAACTTATCAAAGAGATAAGCAGAATCTTCAGGTCCCGGTGCACCTTCTGGATGAAACTGAACTGAAAATACAGGTAAAGTCTCGTGTTTCATACCTTCAACAGTATTGTCATTTAAATTTATATGTGTTACAACAACGTCTTTTCCTTCTAAGCTTGCTGGGTCAACAGCATAACCATGATTTTGAGAAGTGATATATGCTCTATCTCTTTCTATATCATAAACACCATGGTTTCCACCTCTGTGTCCAAACTTTAGTTTGTAAGTCTTTCCACCAAAAGCTAGAGATAAAATTTGGTGGCCTAAACATATTCCAAATGTAGGTTTAACCTTAACTAATTTTTTAACAATTTCAACCACTTCTGGTATAGATGTTGGATCTCCAGGACCATTGCTTAGGAAAACACCTTGTGGATTAATTTTCATAATTTGTTCATAAGTCGAGTCGTATGGGAATATAGTTAAATCACAGCCTAAATTCTTTAAATTCTCAAGAATATTATTCTTAATACCAAAATCTAAGACTGCTACTCTAGGACCGCTACCTTTTATATGCTCAATTTCGGTTCTACTTACTTCTTTAACTTGCTCTATACCAAACTCAGTATTCTTAATAATGGATTCCATTTCCTCAATAGTAAGTTCTTCTGAGGTTATTATACATTTCATAGCACCACAACTTCTTATTTTTCTTGTAAGAGCTCTAGTATCTATACCACTTAATGCAATTGTATCCATTTTCTTTAAAAATTCATTTAATTCTTCTTCATTCGTATAGTTTGAACCTTTACCGCATAATTCCTTTACTACAAATCCTTTGGCGTAAATCTTCTTACTTTGATTAAAAGATGAGCTAGTTCCATAGTTTCCTATTAATGGATAGGTCATATTTACTATCTGCCCTGCATAAGATGGGTCTGTTAGAATTTCTTGATATCCTGTCATTGATGTATTGAAAACTACCTCTCCTATAGCAGTTCCTTGCTTTCCAAAAGCTTTGCCATAAAAAACAGTACCGTCTTCTAAGTATAAAATTCCGTTCATAAAAACACCTCAATTCAAATTTTTTTAGAATTTCAGCATTTGGATTAAGGGATAAAAAAAATGCCTTCACCATAAAGTTGAAGGCATAGAAATTCCCTATTGTTAAACTATTTCCAAACACCTTCTCAGCCTCTCTGGACTTGAGTTAAAGGTAACTATTCAATTTTAACCATTAGAGCATACTATAGAGATCAAAATCACAGTTTTGATTAAAACTAAGCATGCATTTTCTAAATAATAATATCATCATTTGTGTATGTTGTCAAATCCTTAGGATTTATGTTTATGTTACCATTAGCCATTCTTCTTTCTTCTGCAAGAACAGCTTTTATAGATGTATAAGTAACCTCTTCAGGCAACATTGCTTTTATAGGCTTTAACTTCTCATCTCCAACATCTTTTATAGCGTCAAGAATTTGATTTTTATATTCCAGCTGAACTAGCTTATTGATATCTATATTATACCCTTCTTCATAACAAAGAATGATATGTTGCTCCGCAGTATTAACAGAAATACTCCTAATCTTTGAGATATTTTCTAGAGAGTTTCCTTCATTATACAATTCCATAGATACAAGATGTGTTTTTTTCTTCTCTTCAGCTTTTCCTTGTTCTGTTTCACTTTTGAAGTTCTCTTCATCGCTTTCATCTGCTAAATTCAAACTTTGTACATCTATATTATTTTTTTCTATATATTCTTTTATTACTGCTATAAATCTATCTCCATATTTTTCGTACTTTCTCTCTCCCACACCTTTTATTTGTAATAATTCTTCTTTTGATTGTGGCATATAACTGCTGATTTCTTTTAAGCAAGTATCAGCAAAAATAATGTAAGAAGGTACTCTTTCTTCCTTGGCTATTTCAAATCTTAATTTCTTTAATATATCAAATAATTCACTATCTTCTTTTACTATTTTTGTTGTCTTAATTTTTGCTCTTATATAAACTTCCTCTTTATTCTTTAAAGCTAATATTCCCCTATTGGAAACTTTTAAAGTAGGAAATTCGCTTTCTGTTACGTTAATGTAACCATCAGCTACTAAAATATTTATTATGTCAGTTATGTCTTTTATAGTTTTTTCTGACATAATTCCATAAGTACTTTGTGTTCCTAAACCTTGAGTTAATATCTTTTCATTTTTAGAACCCTTCAAAACTCCAGCTATTATGTTCTTACCAAATCTCTCATTAGTTCTTAAAATACAAGAGAATATCTTATAAGCATCTATAGTTATGTTTGTTAATTCTGAGGAACCTGTACAGTTAAAACACTTTTCGCAATTATCATAGTCTACCACTTCTCCAAAGTACTCTAAAAGGTACTTTCTTTGGCATTTTGAAGTATAGCAGTAATCAAGCATTTCCTGTAATTTTTTATATTCATTCTTCTTTATAGTTTCGGGGATTTCCCTTGAATCAATTAGAAATCTCTGTGTTTGAACATCCTGCATATTAAAAAGCAATATGCAATCACTTTCTCCACCATCTCTACCCCCACGGCCCACTTCTTGATAATAAGCTTCTATGCTTTTAGGCATATTATAATGAATTACATACCTAACATTTGATTTATCTATTCCCATACCAAAAGCATTGGTTGCAACCATAATATCAACATTATCATAAATGAAGTCTTCTTGAAATTGATTTCTTTTTTCATCAGACAAACCACCATGATAAACACCAACTTTATGATTTTCCTTTAACAAAAACTCATAAACCTTCTCAGCATCTTTTCTTGTAGAAGTGTATATTATTCCACATAACCCTTTATTTTGGGCTAGATATTCTTTTAAAAAATCTCTTTTATTAATACCTTTTAAAACCTTTAAATTAAGGTTTTGTCTATCAAAGCCATTGATAAAAACATCTGGGGTTGCTAAACCTAACAGAGAAATTATATCTTTCTTTACTTCCTCCGTCGCTGTAGCTGTAAATGCCGATATTATTGGCCTATGCTTTAAGCATCCTATCATATTGCTTATTCTTCTATAACTTGGTCTAAAATCATGTCCCCACTGAGAAACGCAATGAGCTTCATCAACAGCTATCATTGCAATATCTATATCTGAAATCACTTGAATAAAATCATAATTTTCTAATCTTTCAGGTGCTACATATAGAATTTTATATTCACCATTTTTCAGTGCCATAATTCGAGATATTACCTGATTTTTTTCAACAGAACTATTTATATAAGTACTATTTATCCCAAGTTCATTTAAGGTATCCACTTGTTCCTTCATAAGGGATATTAGTGGTGAAATAACTATAGTTACTCCCTTAAGCATT
Source organism: Clostridium cellulovorans 743B (assembly GCF_000145275.1). Lineage (NCBI taxonomy): Bacteria > Bacillati > Bacillota > Clostridia > Eubacteriales > Clostridiaceae > Clostridium > Clostridium cellulovorans. The sequence continues at coordinate 1,923,753 of NC_014393.1, read as the reverse complement.
AGAGCTGACAATTGATAACATATAGATTTCCCCCCACCTGTAGGCATTATCGTTAGTGTATCTTTGCCCTCTAAGATTTTTTCTATGGTTTTTTCTTGTGCTTCTCTTAAGGAATCATAACCATAGTATTTTTTTAATAATTGCTGTATTTCTAATTTCATGCAAATCTCCTTGCAATATTTTCGTTATTTAAATTATTAACAATTTTATTAGTAAATATAAATTTTATTAATACTTAATAATTATATTTTTTTTCTTAAAACATAGTTATTATATATAAGTCCGTTATAATCTCTTCTCATTTTCTTCAAACAAGTATAGCCCATTTTTTCATAGAAGCCTTTAGCAATTTCTGCTGCATAAACTATAATTTCTTTTATCCCACGATTTTGAGCTTCCATCTCTATATCAGCAATAAGTTGTGAACCAACACCTTTACCTTGAAAGCTATTATGTATATACAGCCTTTCAATATATCCTTCTTTAGTCAGTTGTGCAAAACCAATAATTTTTCCTGAAGATTCTGCTACATTAGTTATGCTATTTCCTAAACTTCTTCTCCAATCCTCAATATCTGGTTCATCTGGAGCCCAATGTTCAATCTCTTCTCTTGTGTAGTTGTATGATCTAATATTCCTTACGGAATTATAGAATACCTCCAATATTTCACTTAAATCCTTCTCTTCGTAATCTCTTATAAACATCTGTCTATCTACCTCTAATTCCTAATAATCTAAATGCCATAAATCTCATTAACCTAAAATAACACCCTATAATAACGAACATTACATGTATACAAGGAGATATATTTCCTAATTTATAGTATCGTTCTTTTAAGTATTTTCTGAACTCATTTTTAAATTTAATATTGAATAAAATTAAATTAGTTATTAAATTTATATTTTATTCATATAATCACTATGGTGGTTTTTTAAGTTAGCTTATGTGCATTTTTTATCATAATGTTATTTAGTATTCTAATACAATATTATATAACATTTTATTAGGAGCTGCGATGAGTAATTATGGTAATAATAACAATGGCTTAAGTCTTCTATTATTGCTTTTCTTATTAAATCAAAAAAATTCTGATTCTCTTCCAGCTCCTGGACCAGCGGGACCTCCAGGTGAAGCTGGACCACGAGGTCCACGGGGACTTGCTGGTAAAGATGGTGAAACTGGACCTAAAGGTGATCCTGGACCTGCTGGTAAAGATGGAGAAAAAGGTCCTAAGGGCGATCCTGGCCCTCCTGGTAAAGACGGTGAAAAAGGTCCTAAGGGCGATCCTGGGCCTCCTGGTAAAGACGGAGAAAAAGGTCCTAAGGGCGATCCTGGGCCTCCTGGTAAAGACGGTGAAAAAGGTCCTAAGGGCGATCCTGGGTCTCCTGGTAAAGATGGTCTTCCAGGAAAACCTGGAATCAACGGTTTATCTGGAATAGACATAAATCTTCCATTAGATAACTCTATAAAACAAATCATTAACATTCTTACACTATTAAAAACAAAAAATCTTAGTGTTGATATACGAACAATCTATGGTAAAAACATCCCCGCAAAGTCTATAGGGAAAATAAACACTGGAACAGCAATTCTAAATTATAGTAATGAAATTGTTAGTATTCCTAAAATTGCATTCCTAAGATATGCTGATGGTGCAATATCTAAAGGAGAATTAATTAATACTTCTGAATATTTAACCTTAAATTATGAAGGGGTTTGCGAAAAAGAAATAAGAGATCATCTTATAATAGGACATACCTATAAGCTGGTAGTTGGAGAAAATATTATTCCTCTATTTAAGGTCTTAGCTTCTAAAGCTGGCATTGTTATTAGTGCTACTGAAGCTGTTGCTACCTATTATATAACACAAATAAAACCCATCGAATAATAAAAGACTAAAAGTACTAAATTTTTATCAGCACTTTTAGTCTTTCTAATATTGTTAAAAGTAATATTCTATTCCATTTTTCTGCTGCCTGGTTTTACATATGGTGTTCCTTCTTTGCACATTGGACAATTCTCTATATCAAAGCTTTCTATATCAAGTTTAACAGCGCTGTATATAGGGAAAGGAACCTCAACACCTTTTGCTCTTCTATCTACGATACAGCAAAGACCTACAACTTCTGCTCCCATTCCTTCTAAAAGTGACACAACTTCCATAGTTGATTTACCAGTAGTAACAACGTCTTCTGAAATTATTATTTTTTGTCCTTTTTTAACTTCAAAACCACGTCTTAAAGTCATTACATTATCTACTCTTTCAGTAAATATTCCTGGTTTCTTTACTTGTCTTGCAAGCTCGTAAGCAACAACAACTCCACCCATTGCTGGTCCAACTACTATATCAAAGTCTACATCTTTTAACTGATCAGCTACTACTTTTAGAACTTTTTCTGCTTTATCTGGATGTTGAAGAAGCTTTGCACATTGACAATATCTATTGCTATGCTTTCCTGATGATAATAAGAAATGTCCTTCTAATAAAGCTTCAACCTCTTTTAATGTTTCTATAACCATCTCTCTAGTTTCCATTTTAAATATACCTCCGCACCTTTTATTATTTATATGTTTATTTGCACTGTGCTACTTAAACATTAGGTCTTAACCCTTCGTTCTTCATAGAATAAATAAATTGACTTCAAAAGTCATCTCTTCTATGCATCTGTTCAACTATATTATTCCTGTGATTTCACTTATATCTTTAATGCCATTTTCTTTTAGATATTCCTCTATACCAGCAATTACATCTAATGCTAAAGTCGGTTTTATAAAGTTTCCTGTTCCTATTTGCACTGCTTTTGCTCCACACATTATGAACTCTAAAGCATCTTGTGCTGAAACTATTCCACCCATACCTACAACTGGTACCTCAACAGCTCTACACACCTCATAAACCATTCTTAACGCTATAGGTTTTATAGCTGGTCCCGAAAGTCCTGCTGTTATATTTTTAAACATAGGTTTTCTTGTTCTAATGTCCACAGCCATAGCTTTAAAAGTATTAACAAGAGATAAAGAATCTGCTCCTGCTTCTACACATTTTACTGCCATATCGACTATGTCCTCGGCATTAGGAGAAAGCTTTACCATTAACGGCTTTGAAGTTACTTTTCTTACTTCCTTTACTACCTGACCTGCAACATCAGCTTTAATTCCGAAGGCCATTCCACCCTCTTTTACGTTAGGACAAGATATATTTAGTTCTAAAATATCTATATCCGTAGCATCTAGCATTGCAGCGCCAGTTACATAATCTTCAATAGTTCCACCACCAAGATTTGCAAGAACTACAGTATCATAAGTCTTCATTTTTGGTAATTCTTTTTCTATAAAACCTTGTACACCAGGATTTTGAAGCCCTACACTATTCATCATACCACTAGGAGTTTCATAAATTCTCAGTCCATCATTACCTTCTTTTTTATTTAAAGTAAGTCCCTTTGAACTTATTCCACCAAGCTTTGATAAATCCATAAACTCTTTATATTCTTCTCCAAACCCAAAGGTTCCTGAAGCCATAATTATAGGATTTTTAAAATCTACTCCGTTTATATTTACCTTAAGCATTTAGTTCTAACTCCTCTCCAGAAAATACTGGTCCATCCTTACAAGTTCGCTTATTACCATCTTTAGTTTTACAAGTGCACACTAGACAAGCCCCTACGCCACAAGCCATCTTATTTTCCATAGATACTTTAACAGCTGTTCCTTTGTCCATTGCCATTTTAGCTGTTTTAAACATCATTATCTCAGGTCCGCAGCATAATACTAAGTCATATTCCTCAGGCTTTAGGATATCTGTTACATATCCTTTATGCCCTTCTGCTCCACTTTCTGTTGAGATATAGATATTCTTTACGTTCTTCCCTACTTTGTCTATGTAGTAGCTTTCATTTCTAAATCCAGCATAAAGATCAACTTCACAATGGCTTAAAGATTTTGATAAATATATCATTGGTGCCAAGCCTATACCACCAGCTACTAGAGCAACCTTACCCTTTATTTCGTTTGCATCAAAACCATTTCCAAGAGGCCCTACTAATTGCATTGAATCTCCTGGTCTTAAGGCTGTAAGTTCCTTCGTGCCTTCTCCTACTAATTGATATAAAAAAGTGATTTTTTCATCATCTACATCACACACACTTATAGCTCTTGGAAGAAGCACAGAGCTATTTTTCTTTTTAAGCATATAAAATTGCCCCGGTTTTACATGGAAGCTTCCCTTTACAGTAAGCTTATAAACCCCTTCTGCAACTTTGAGGTTTTCATATACTTGTTCTATCGTTTCTTTCATAACTTTACCTCTTTCCCAAAGCTTTAATTTTCTTTTGCAGTGCTATATTTTAAAATTTCGTCTCTCATTTTTATAGCTTCAAGTCTTGCAGCTTCATAAAAACTCTTGCCTTCATGTTCTTTGTTTTTATATGCTAATAAGATTCCTCTTGAAGAATTAACTACTCCACCGTTGCCATTCTTTAGATATAAAGCTACATCCTTAGCAGTTCCACCTTGAGCACCATAACCAGGTATTAAAAAGAAGGTCTTGTTTAGCTTTTCTCTCATTTTAGCTACTTCATCTACATGAGTACAGCCCATTACTGCTCCTATAGCTGAATATCCGCATTGTCCAAGAACACTTTCTCCAAGGTTCTGGAACCTTTCTCCTACTTCTTCATAAACCTTATTTCCTTTTGCAGTCTCTAGGTATTCAAAATCCATAGAACCTCCATTAGAAGTTCTTACAAGCATGAATACACCTTTATTTCCACTTTTTAAATAACTCATAAAAGGTTCTACTGTATCCATACCCATATATGGACTTAAGGTTATAAAATCCGCTTCAAAGTCACCTTCAAAGTGAGCCTTTGCATACATCTTAGCCGTGTTTGCTATGTCTCCTCTTTTTATGTCCGCAATGGTTACAGCACCTTTTTCCTTTAAATATTTTAAGGTTGCACTATATGCCTTTAATCCATTGATTCCAAGGGCTTCATAATAAGCTATTTGTACTTTATAAACTGCAACTACATCTAAAGTAGCATCAATTATTTTCTTATTAAACTGAAGAATTGCTTCACCATCATCAGCATATTGATTTTTAAACTCTAGAGGAATATAATCTAGGTCTGTATCTAATCCTAAACAAACATTACCTTTTTCTTTAACCGCATCATACAATTTATCTATAATCATTTTGGACCCTCTTTCTTCTTAAATATATCTTAGAATTGATATGCCCTCTTCTATAGCTTTGAGTAGACAATTTTACCAGCCTTAATGGTCATTTGTACTTCTCCAAAGAATTTCATTCCATGGAAAGGAGTATTTTTTCCTTTTGAAACAAAGCTGTTTGCATCTATCTCAATTTCTTTATTTAAATCCACAAGTACAAGGTCCCCTTCTTTACCAATGGTAATGGTTCCCTTATTTACTTTTAGTATTTCACTTGGATTCTTAGACATTATCTCGCTAAGCTTATTAATAGAAATATGTTTATCTTTTACAAGCTTTGTGTAACACACAGAAAAGGCTGTTTCAATTCCAACAAGTCCAGGAGATCCATTTGCCTTATCTTCCTTTGTATGTGGTGCATGGTCTGTTCCAATAGCATCTACATAACCATCCTTTATTGCTTGTATTAATGCCACTCTATCCTCTTCTTCTCTTATAGGTGGATTTACCCTATAAGTTCCTTCTCCCGTAAGAGCGATATGATGAGGAGTTACCTCGCAAGTAACTGGCACTCCTTCTTTTTTGGCAAGCTTTATGTAATTTATAGCTTCTTTAGTACTAACATGGCTTAAGTGTAATCTACAGCCTGTATACTTTGATAAAATTATATCTCTTATAGTCATCATGTTTTCTGCTAATCTTGAACTTACACTAAGAATGCTTTTATCCTCACAATGAGACATGATCCCAAGTCCTATTTCCTTAGCTTTTACCATAGCTTCATACATAACCTTTGAATCTTCTACCCCAACACCGTCATCAGATATAAATTTTATTTCCCCAGTTAATTTTTCAAGATGTGTTGTGGTTTTTCCATCAAAATTTTCTGTTATTGATATAACTTGATTTACATCTATTAAACCAATTGATTTTGCTTTTTCTTTAACATAAGCTACTGTCTCAAGAGAGCTACAAATTGGTTTTGTATTTCCCATTAAGTTAACGGTGGTGTATCCACCTTTCACTGCTGCCTTGCTACCACTTTCAATATCTTCCTTATGAGTAAATCCTGGATCTCTAAAGTGGCAATGAAGATCTGTAAAAGCTGGCATTAAAACATAACCAGTACCATCAACAGTTTTGCAATTTTTTTCTAAAGTTGCACCTATTTCTGATATTTTTCCATCATTTATATAAACGTCACCTATAAAATCCTGTGACCAATCTATTACTCTGGCACTTTTTATTAATAGCTCCATTATTACACTCCCTCCAGCTCATAATACTTTAACCTTAATACCTTGTCACAATCTAGCTGTAGAAGCTTAATTATTAGAGCCATTCTTCCATACATCCCGTATTCTGCTTGCTTAAAGTACCAAGCCCTTGGATCACTATCAACTTCACAAGATATTTCATTAACTCTTGGCAGTGGGTGTAACACAATACACTCATCCTTAGCCTTTGACATTTTCTCTCCGTCTAGAATATAAAAATCTTTTAATCTTTCATATTCATCAGCGTCTTCAAATCTTTCTTTTTGAACTCTTGTCATATATATTATATCTAAGTCTGCTATTGCATCTTCTAAGTTATCTGTCTCAATATAAGGCATATCTTTCTGCTCAAGTTCTTGCTTCACATAATCTGGCATCTTAAGTTCCTTTGGTGATATGAATACAAAGCTATTGTTTTCATACTCACTAAAAGCTTGTGCAAGAGAATGTACAGTTCTTCCAAACTTTAAATCTCCACAGAAACCTATTTTTAAGTTATTTAATCTATTAAATTTTGCTCTTATAGTTATTAAATCTGCTAATGTTTGTGTGGGATGTTGATGTCCTCCATCTCCAGCATTAATCACTGGGATTGTTGAAACCTTTGATGCTTTGCAAGGTGAGTAAGCTTCTGGATGACGCATAGCAATAATATCACCATATATGCTTGCCATCCTAGTTGTATCTTCAATGCTTTCACCCTTTGCGGTAGAAGAAGAGGATGCTTCTGAAAAACCAATTACGCTACCACCAAGCTTTAGCATTGCGCTTTCAAAGCTTAATCTAGTTCTTGTACTTGGTTCGAAAAACAGAGCTGCTAAGATTTTGCCCCTAGCAATTTCAGAATAGTCTTTTGGATTTGCCATGATTTTATCTACTAATTCAAATAATTCTTCGTATTCCTGTAACTTTAAATCCCTTGGTTCAAGGAAATGTCTTAATTCTTTCATATTTTCCTCCTTTTTAGCCTCTCTGGACTATCTTTAAAGGCATGTAATGTCACCTTACTATTTTTTTAAAATCAGTATACCTAAGAACTAAATACATATTGTTACCAAATAAAAATGCCTTTCTAAACTTATAGAAAGGCATAGTAAACGCGTAGATTATATAACAATATTATACTATACCTTTTTGGTCTCTCTGTACCAACATTAAAGGTGATTCTTTTTAAATAATATTATCATAAAACAGATGCATTGTCAAGAATCACAGTTTATAACTGTACCGAAACAGTAGTTTCTTCACCGTCCCTAATTATAGTAAGCTTCATTGTGTCCCCTGACTTATGTTTATCTAACGCAGCTTTTAAGGCTTCACTAGTCTTTACCTTTTTGCCATCTGCTTTTATTATTATATCTCCATTTCTAAGTCCAGCTTCTTGAGCTGCACTTCCATTAGATACTCTAACTATATATACTCCAACATTAAGGTCATATTGTTTTGACATCTCCTCAGTTATATCTCTAGGTTCAATTCCAAGAGTTACTATTGGCTTAAGCAAATCACCAATTTTTTCTTTAGCGGTATCTATTGGTATAGCAAAACCAATGCCTTCTACACCACCAGTTATTTTTGCTGAATTTATTCCTATTACTTCACCTTTCATATTTAAAAGTGGTCCACCGCTATTTCCTGGATTTATAGCTGCATTTGTTTGTAAAAAGTTATGAACTCCAGTTTCAGTTTCAAGTTGTCTTTGAGCTGAACTAATAATGCCACTTGTAACAGATCCTATAAATTCACTTCCAAGAGGACTACCTATAGCCACTACAGATTCCCCTGTCACAACTAAAGATGAATTTCCTAGGTTTAATACTGCTGGCATAGAAATATCATCTGTCACTTTAATTACTGCAAGATCTAATTCTTCATCAAAATTTATAACTTTAGCGTTTGCAGTATTACCATCCTTAAACTGAATAATTATATCATTTGAGCCTGCAATAACGTGATAATTAGTAAGTATATAACCTTCTTCACTAAAAATAAACCCTGACCCAGCTGCTTCCCCAACTCCTGTTCTTGCACTTTTTACCTTAGCAGTTATTGCCACAACACCATTTTCTGCGTTCTTCACCACTTCTGTAACTACCAATGGCTTATCAGAAGTGCTACTTAGCGTTTGATATAAATTGTTTGCTTCTGTAGTTTGAGACTTCGTACTACTTGCTGACATATTATAAGTTACTGCAGCTCCAATTCCTCCACTTATTAGAGAAAGAACTAATACCCCTGCAATGCCTGCCATTACTTTGCCAATTCCCTGTTTCTTTTTTGTCTTGCTTGGCTTTATCTCTGTGTATTTTGTTGTTACAATAGAATTTTCTTTTTCTATACCATCTTTATTTTCATTTAAATTATCATTGCTAAAATCTTCTCTATACATTTTGTACACCCCTTATTCTTGATGCATTATTTGATTATATCATAACTAATGAATGTGACAATTTCGTGACAAAAAATATATAGATGAAATATTTTTTAACTATACTCTAATAGGGATATCAAGAATTTCTCTTGATATCCCTATTAGAGTATCTTTTCTAATTAATTTTTTCATCTTTCAGTTTGTTTTTGTCTAAAATCTACACTATTCTCTATAATAGGATGTGCTTTCTTATGTCCAGCTTTAGCAACTCCCTGAATTTCTGGAACTGGAGGTAAATCATTACGAGGGCTTTCCTCTTCATCTTCGTACCTGCGCATACCTTTTTTCGCCATTTCTAATCCTCCTCTAAAAGAACTTCTATCTTATTTTTTTGAATTTTGAGTTCTTTTATCCTATATTATCAATAGCAATAAATCCAAAAATTTGAAGGCCTATGCTAATTTAATCATAATATATTTTGAAACATAGCAAGAATATTTAACATTCCATATCCCCATTGTGGATTAGGATATATATCTCCTGCACGTTTAGTAGCTCCTCTTGCAAGATATGTTTTAATGGTATTTGAATACACATAAGGATAATTGCTATCTACAATTGCCCATTGAAGTAATAAAGCACAAGCTCCTGCAACTATTGCAGCTGCTACACTAGTTCCATTAACCACAGCAATATTATTATCTGGTGCCACAGTTAACGCATTTACTCCTCCAGCAGCTATATCCACTACATTGATAAATTTATCTTGAAAAGCTACTCCAGAATAATTTAATATACTATCATTATTTTGATTATAAGCTGCTACAGTAATGGCATATCTTGAGGTACCTGGATTTGTAATGGTTCCATATGGATCTGATAAAATAAATCTGGTATCTCCTAAAACTATACCATGCTGTGGCAACCAAACATCAAATCTACCATTCAAAATTCTATTACCTGTTAAAACAAACTTCCATACTCCCTGAGTTAAATTTTCAAATCTAACAACTATCCACTCATCTCCAGTAGTTGCAAAGGGTAAAAAATAATTAACCTTTATCAAGGTTCTCTCAAAGAGAAAGGAATAGGTTTCAGTAACATTAAATGCAGCACTGATTGCAACGATTTTTTCCCCTGAAGGAGATACTATATCTAGAGACATTATATTGGGAGGTTCAACCCAAATCTCAACAACTAAACTTTTCTGTTCTGGAGATACGTTAAGCTCAATAACCTTCTTCTCACCTACCTGAGATATTATTCCTGAAGTATGTTCACCTTTCGCTCCTTGATTTCCTGCTCCAGTAACTAAGACGATTCCACTGTTTTTAGATATTTCCTCTATAAATTCTTCAATAATACCAACACCTTTGTGATTTCCAGAATTTGTACCAAGGGGAAAATATATCACCATTGGTTTATAATCGATGCCAACAAATCTAACTAAAAAATCAATTGCCGCAAAAATAGAGGAAACATCAAAAACAGGGACCTGTATGCCAAGTTCTGATTTTCTTGAAACATCTTCTGCTAGCTTGACAATTACAAAATCACATTGTGGAACAACACCTTTTAACCTTGGATTTTTGCCAGTGGCGCCGATAATACCAGCCATATTTGTTCCATGTCCAACTTCATCCTTGCTTGGTACTATTTCATAAGGGTCTTTCCCCTCTCTTTTTGCCTTAATAGCTCCCTGTATTTCTTCCTTTGAATATAAGGTTCCAAAAGGAACATATATACCTTGTTGTTCTTCATCACTCTCTATTGTTTGATCCCACAAAGCTCGGATTCTGGTCTCCCCATTAACTTTCATGAATTCTTCACTTAGATAGTCAACACCAGTATCTAAGATAGCTACATTAACACCATTACCTGTTAAATTCAATGGCAAATCTAATTGCAAAAAACCAACTTCCGTTGCATATATAGGTAAAATCTCTTGAAGGGTGTATAACTCTGCGGATTTAACATATGACGTAGCACTAAAATAAACGTCCTCAATATTAGGCTCCTTTGGTGCTTTTACAGATAATACTGCATATCTAGGATTTATTATATTCACATAAAACCCTGGTTTCTTTGAAACTTCTTCTTGTATATTTCCTACATATTCAATAAGATAATGATAATAAGCTGTACTAGTAAAAAGATCCTTTGGGTAATTATTATTTTTTTGTCTTTCCATCAAAATTCCTCCATTGTTTCGTTGGAATTCTTATAAATATCTTACCAGCATAATATTCAGTAAAATTATTCTTTTTCCCATAAATTACCTCAGTTTCATAGGTGTTTGGGTTAATCTTACCCGTTACACTACCACCTCTAAAAGCATCACTAACCATACTAAGAGTTTCAAATAAATCAAACTCTCCATACCCCATTTCTCTATTAGGATACTTGTATAATTCATTCCGCCTAGCACCATAAGTGAAGTAGCTTAATAACTTTTTGGCATACATAGCTACATCATTACCATCAACTATAGCCCATTGTATAAATAGTGCACATGCACCTACTACTATGGCTGTAGCAGCAGAACTCCCAGACATTGCTTCAATTCCTCCATAAGGTTTTATAGACAATATGTTATCCCCTAAAGTTATAACATCCGGTCGAATACCTTCATTAAGTGAAAATCCCTTTCCAGAAGTTGCAACTAAAGAACCATCCACACCTTGATATGCTACAGTAACTATATTAATCGCATTAGATGGGATTGTCAGAGTATTATAAGAATCTGCTTTTAAAAACACTGTATTTGGAGGCAACGTATCTTTTGGTGGTAACCATATATCATATCTTCCCGAAGTTATATACAAACCAATAAGTTTTAAAACCCAAATTCCAGGTTTTATATCGCTAAAGGTTAAACGAATCACTTCATGTCCTGTAAAATATTCAGGAGTAAAATATTTTACATTCATAAATGTATTGATAAATACAAATTTAAAAGCTACTTCTTTCTCCGTTCTAGACTCAATAACTTGAGTTTCCTCTCCCGTTGGTGAAATAACATTTATCGATGCCCTATTTGGTTTTTGAACCCAAATATAGAAAGAAAAATTTTTAATTTCTCTTGGTATATTCAACTCAACTCTTTGCACATCTCCTATATTTTTGATATTCCCAGATGCATGACCTTGAGATGCCCCTTCATTTCCTACACCAACTATTAAACTTATACCCTTGAGCCTTGCAACTGTCGACACATATCTCTCAATTAATCCTTCACCATCATGGCTTCCTTCCGTAGACCCAACACTTAAATGTATAACAATGGGCCTCATCAATTCTCTTGCAACAGCTTTCAAATACTCAAGTCCTGCTACAACCTCAGAAGCATTATATACAGGAATATCACCTATACCATTTTCCTCTAACCTCTTTTTGAAATTTGCGGCCTCAGATAGCTTTACTATTACATAATCACAATCTTGAGCTATTCCTTGAAGCTCATTATCAGCCCCTCTTGCACCAATTATCCCAGCAATTTTGGTCCCATGACCTATTTCATCCTTTGAAGGCACTATTGAGTATGGATCTTTATTATTTCTATATGCTTCGATTGCATCATTAATTTTTTCATTAGTATAAACTTCACCCATATATTTAATTCCACTGACATTCTCTTTAATACTTTGGTCCCATATTCTAATAATCCTCGATGTATCATCTTCTCTAATAAATTCCGGGTTCAAATAATCTATCCCAGTGTCTACAATCCCTACCAAAACACCTTTTCCTGTTAAGTTTAAATAGGGATTAATTTTTACTTTGTTTATACTATCGGCGTAATTTGGTGAAATTTCTTGAAGGACAAACATTGTTCTAAATTCTACATACCTAATTTCAGGCACATCCTCTAAGAGTCGATTAATCTCACTAGCTTTTACAGCTACAACACCTATATTGTTTGTAATTATATCACCTGTAGCATAAGCTATTTTTTTAATCTTCTCTTTAAAATTCCCCCTATAAGCTACTAAAAAGTTTCCTACATTAGCATCATAATATAAATCACTTTTTTTAATTGTAGCCATATCCCTCTCCAACCATTACTAAGTAATCCTTATCCAATCTTAAAAGTGTCTATGAGTTTTATTGAATTTACTTGCTTGTTTCATAATTAAATTATATTTTCAAATAGTTTAAGAGCGTCTAACATTCCATATCCCCATTGTGGATTTGGATATATGTCTCCTGGTCTTGTGGAAACTCCTCTAGCAAGAAAGGTCTTTATTGTTTGAGAATACATATAAGGATAATTCCCTTCTACGATTCCCCATTGAAATAACATAGAACATACTCCAGCAACTATAGCTGCGGATACACTAGTTCCATTTACTATTGCCAACTGATTATTTGGAGCTACCGTTAATGCATTTACCCCACCAGCGGCAATATCAATTACATTTATAAAATCCTCAATAAATGCCACCCCTGAATAATTTAATATATTGTCATTATTCTGATTATAAGCTGCAGCTGTAATTATATATTTTGAACCCCCTGGATTTGTAAAGGTTCCATATGGATCAGATAAAATAAATCTTGTCTCAGGCTTTATTAACCCTTCTTGTGGTATCCACGCATTATATTTTCCATCTAAAATAGCTTCTCCTGTTAATGCCATAGTCCATACTCCTGATTGAAGATTATAAAATATTATCCTTATCAATTGATCTCCAGTATTCTCCTCTGGAACAAAGTAATTCACTTTTATAGTAGTTCCTTCAAAAAGGTATGAAAAAGTTTGTATTGCATTAATAGCTGGATTTATAGTTCCAGTATTTTCACCAGAAGGAGATATTATATCTAATGACATTATATTAGGTTGATCTACCCAAATTTCAACTATAATAAACTGTTCTCCAGGAGCTACATATAAATCAATTGCTCTTCTTTGTCCCACTGCTGTTATCACCCCTGAGGTATGACTCCCTTTACCGGCTTGATTTCCTGCCCCGGTCACTACTGCTATAGCATTATTTTTCAAAATATTTTCTATATATAACTCCAAAACTCCGTTACCTTTATGATTTCCCAAATTGGTTCCGAGAGGAAAATATACAACCCTAGGTTTACGATTAATTTTAATATATCTTTCAACGAATTCAAAAGCTGTAAAAATAGTAGATATGTCAAAAACATTGATCTTTAAATTATAGAGTTTCTTATATCCATAAGCTTCTAAGAGTTTTATTACAACGAAGTTGCATTCTGGAACTACACCTTTAAACTCAGGCTTTTTACCAGTACCACCAATTAATCCTGTCATATTTGTTCCGTGACTCACTTCATCTCTACTAGGAACTATTTCATAGGGTGCCCCACCTTCTCTATAGGCCTTTATAGCCTTTTGTATTTCTTCTCTTGTATATATAGTTCCATATGGCACTGGTATTTTTTGCTCTTTCCCTAAATTGGGGATAGTTTGGTCCCAGATTAGTTCAATTCTCGTTTCTCCTCTAGAATCGATAAATTCTTCACTTAAATAATCAATTCCTGTATCTATAATAATTATATCAACTCCCCTACCTGTTAAATTTAAAGGTAGTTCCAATTGTAGAAAGTTAACTTTAGCCGCTTCAATAGGAGATACTTGTTGAAGAGTAAAAAATGCTGATTGCACAGCAAACTCTATGGTCTTAAACCGCGGTTCATCAACATTTAAATCGGTCTCTCTTTCAGTAGATATCATCGCATACTGATTATTTATTATAGTTACATAATATCCTGGTACCTTTGAAACTTCTCCTTGAATATCTCCTACATATTGAACAATATAATGAAAGTATTTATCACTGGTAAAGAGATCCTCCGGTACATTTGCACGATTCTTATCCATATTAGTTCCTCCATATGGTCCTTCTATACTAATAGAAAAATATTTATATAATATTTGCGAACAAAGCGCGGACATTCAACATTCCATACCCCCACTGAGGATTTGGATATATGTCCCCACTTCTCCTTGATACCCCTCTCATAAGATAAGCCTTTATGGTTTGGGAATACATATAAGGATAGTTTCCTTCAATAATACCCCACTGTAAAAGCATCGCGCAAACCCCTGCAACTACAGCAGCTGCTACACTAGTTCCATTTACCACAGCTACTTGATTATTAGGAGCTACAGTCATAGCATTTATTCCACCAGCTGCTAAATCAACAACGTCCTCATAATCCGCTAAATCCGCTACTCCAGAATAAGTTAGAATATTATTATTACTTTGATTATAAGCTGCCACTGTAACTATTATCTTTGAATTTCCTGGACTTGTAATTGTCCCATATGGATCAGCAAAAATAAATCTAGTCCGTTCAGAATTTATACCCTCTTGCAGCATCCATGCATTAAATGTACCATCTAATATAGAATTTCCAATTACTCTCAACTTCCACACTCCAGAGGTTATATTAAAAAATCTAACACTTATAAGTTGATCACCAGTATTTACTTCTGGAAGGTAATGTCGTACTATTATTTTAGTCCTTTCGAATAGAAATGAGTAATTTTCAGTAGAATTTATAAGAGCTTCAATAACACCAGTACTTTCTCCAGAAGGAGATATTATATCTAAAGACATAATATTCGGCCTATCTATCCAAATTTCAAGTATTAAAAATTTTTGTTCTGGTGGTATAAAAATATCGATGGCTCTTGTTTCTCCCACTGCTAATACAGTTCCTGATGTGTGACTACCTTTACCACCTTGATTTCCAGTTCCCGTAACTACAACAATACCACTAGCTTGGGATATTTGTTCTATATATTGCTCTAAAATTCCTTCCCCCTTATGATTACCTAAGTTTGTTCCTAAAGGTAGGTATATAACTATAGGTTTATCTACATCAAGTGAATATCTATATAAAAATTCAATAGCTGTAAAAATAGAAGATACGTCAAACATCGGAAAATTGTTTTTAAGAAGATCTTGAGTCACAAGGTCTTGTAACAATTTCACTACTACAAAACTACATTCTGGCACAGCACCTCTAATCTGTGGATTATCTCCAGTTGCGCCTATTATGCCCGCCATTTTGGTTCCATGTCCGATTTCATCTTTACTAGGAACTATTTCATAGGGCGACTTTCCATCTCTTGAAGCATTTATAGCCTTTTGTATTTCTTGCTTTATATATACAGAACCGTAAGCAGCTCTAACTGATCCTTTTGTGTTAACACCAGCAATAGTCTGATCCCAAATACACTCTATTCTTGTCTCTCCTCTTGGAGTCATAAACTCCTTATTTAAATAATCTATACCAGTATCAATAATCCCAACAATAATTCCTTTTCCTGTTAAGTTTAAAGGTAGGTCAAGCTGCAAAAAATTTATTTTTGCAGCATCTATTGGTGTAACTTCTTGCAAGGTATACACCGCTGGACGAGCTACATATGCAACGGTCTGAAAAATATCTGGGTCCTGAAGTTCAAATTCTCCAGTACCTTCAACTGCTACAATTGCATATTTATCATTTATTATAATTACATAAAAGCCTGGTCTATTTGAAATTTCTCTCTTAATATCTCCTTGATATTCAACTATATATTTAAAATATCTTTTACTATTAAAAACATCTTCTGGTATGGAATTATTTTTTTCCATCATTTTTCCCCCAGATTATTAAATTCTACACAAGTCTTAAAACCTTATATTATATTTTGGAATATAGCAAGTATATTTAATATTCCATAGCCCCATTGTGGATTTGGATATATATCCCCACTTCTCTTAATTGTTCCTCTAGCAAGATAAGTTTTTATCGTCTGCGAATACATATTTGGATAATTTCCATTAATGATTCCCCATTGAAGCAACAAAATAGCAGCTCCAGCCACAACGGCTGCTGCAACACTAGTTCCATTGACTACAGCCACTTCGTTTCCTGGCGATATAACCATTGCATTAACGCCTCCAGCTGCTACATCTATTTTATTTACATAACTATCTGCAAATGCCATACCAGAATAATTTACAATGTTGTTGTTACTTTGATTATAGGCAGCTGCTGTAACTATAAAATCTATGCAGCTTGGTGTTGTATAGGTTCCATATGGATCTGAAAAACTAAAAGAAGTTCCCCCAATAACAATACCCGATTGCGGAATCCAAGCATTGAATTTCCCATCTAAGATATAGTTCCCTAACAGTCTTAATTTCCATATGCCAGATTTTATATCGTAAAATCTTATTCTTATCAATTCATCCCCTGTAATTTCTTCTGGTATAAAATAATTAATTTTCATGGAAGTCTTTTCAAACAAAAAAGTATAAGTTCCATAGGTGTTGATTAAAACATTCATAATGCCAGTATTTTCGCCTGAAGGTGATACTATATCTAATGACATTATATTCGGTTGATCAACCCAAATTTCTACCCATAGGTTTTTTTGTTCCGGCGATACATATATATCCATAGTTCTTCTTTCACCAACAGTTAGTATCTGACCAGATGTATGTCCACCTTGTGCTGCTTGGTTCCCTGTGCCAGTAACAACAGCTATCCCTCTATTTCTAGATATTTCTTCAATATACTGTTCTAAAAGACCATTTACTTTTCTGTTTCCCAAATTACTTCCTAAAGGGAAATAGATAATTATTGGCTTATTTGTCGTTAATGCGTATCTATAAAGAAATTCAAGAGCTGCAAAAATAACTGTAATATTATAAACTGGAATTTTTATATCAAATTGAGCTTCAAAAGAAAAATCCTCTATTAACTTCACTACAACAATATCACTTTCTGGCGCTACACCTTTGAAATTAGGATTCTTCCCTGTAGCTGCAATTATTGTAGACATATTGGTTCCATGTCCAATTTCATCCTTAGTCAAAACTATTTCATAAGGTGAACCACCTTCTCTATTTGTTTGTATGGCTCTTTGAATCTCTTCTTTTGTATATACAGTTCCAAAAGGCACAGAAATTTTAGAACCTTGTCCTTGAGTTTGTTGTATGGTTTGATCCCAGATAAGATCAATTCTTGTTTCGCCACCAAGTGTCATAAACTCCTCATTTAAATAATCTATTCCAGTATCTACAATCGCAACAGATACTCCTTTGCCCGTTAAATTTAATGGCAATTCTAATTGCAAAAAACCTACTTGAGTTGCTTCTATAGGAGAAATTTCTTGAAGAGTAAACATATCTGCCGGTCTTACATATACAATAGTTTTAAAATAAGGCTCTCCAACATTGATTTCAACATTCTTTAGTAAAGACACTATAGCTAATCTCTCATTGAGTATAGTTACCCAATAATTGGGGTACTGACTCACTTCACCAACTATATCCCCTTGATATTTAACAACATAATGGTCATAATTTGTGTTGTAAAAAAGATCCTCTGGCTTTTCCATATCTCTTTTCATCTAATCCCCACCTATAGCTTTTTATTGGAATCCTTATATACAGCTTCTTTATACTATATTCTTCATATCCAGCACTATTATCAATTATTTTCTCAGCTGCAAAACCTTGTTCTTGAAGCTTTCCTCTATAGGTTTTACTTAAAGCATCAAAGGTTCCTAATATATCAAGTTCTCCATAGCCTAATTCTCTATTAGGGTATTTATACATCTGATTTCTACCTGCTCCATACATCAGATAACTCCTAATCTTTCTTGAATACATAGTTAAGTCATTCCCATTTACAATTCCCCATTGCAATAAAAGGGCACATGTTCCAGCAACAATTGCCGTTGCTGCCGAACATCCTGACATAGTAGTAACTCCTCCCGCTGGCTGAGTAGTTATCACATTCATTCCTATAGTTGCTATATCAGGATTGATTCTGTAATTGGCATTAAATCCCTTTCCTGAAGCTGCAATTAAAGCCTTATCTATTCCATAATAAGCCACTGTAACAGTATTAGGAGCCATGCAAGGAAGAGTAATAGTTGTATACGGATCTGACTTTAAAAATACCGTGTTTTCTGGTAAAGTGTCTTTTGGTGGTAACCAAGCATCAAACCTGCCGTTTATCACATAAACACCTATAAGTTGAAAAGTCCATATTCCAGGCTTTATATCTTCAAAACTTATGTTTATAACTTCATGTCCTGTAAAATATTCAGGAGTATAATATCTTACAGTCATATTAGTTCTTACAAAAACAAACTTAAAGCTTTGCCTTTTATCTAACTTTGATTCAATGACCTTTGACTCTTCCCCCGTGGGAGAAATTATATTTATAGACGCTCTATTGGGCTTTTGAATCCATATAAAAAAAGAAAAGCTCTTCATTTCTCTAGGTATTCTTAATTCAATTGCTTGCACATCTCCCACATTTTTAAGATTTCCTGTTACATGTCCTTGAGATGCCCCTTCATTACCACCACCTGCCACCATACATATTCCTCTATTATCTGCAATAGAAGCTACATACCTCTCGATTAAGTTAAAACCATCATGAGCTCCTTCAGTACTGCCTATTCCTATATATATTACAATAGGTTTTAATAAACTTATTGCTACTCTTTTTAGATATTCTATTCCTGCTACAAGTTCTGAAGCGTTATAAGTAGGAACATCCATTATTCCATTAGCTTCTAATCTCTTTTTAAAATTAGTCGATTCAAAAAGTTTTACAATTACAAATTCACAATCATGAGCTACACCTTCAAACTCCCCAGTATAACCTCTTGCTCCAACGATTCCAGCAACCTTTGTTCCATGACCTCTTTCATCCCTTGAAGGTACTATAGCATATGGATCTTGGTTATTTTTAGAAGCATTAATGGCTTGATTAATCTGTTCATTTGTATAGAGAGTTCCCATATAAGGTTTTTCAATAGAGCTGTTTTCTGGACTCTTATCTTCTATAGATTGATCCCATATACCAGCGATTCTTGAAATGCCATCTTCCCTAATAAACTCTTGATTTAAATAATCTATTCCAGTATCTACTATACCTACCAAAACACCGTTTCCCGTTAAATTTAAATATGGATTAATTTTTATACTACTTATATTATCCGCAGCAGAGGGAGAAATCTCTTGCAATACATACATAGTCCTAAAATCTTGAAATATAATACTAGGAACCTCTCTTAAAAGCCTGCTTAGGTTTTCTGGAGCTACTGAAATTACTCCTATACTTGCAGTAATTCTTGCCCCACAAGCATAATCTACGTTACTCATCTGCTCTTCAAAATTGCCTCTATATTCAATTAAATAGTTCGCCGTATTTGGATCATAGAAATAATTACAACTTCGGGTATTTTTCATAGATGAACCCCCATCTTCTAATTACATCCCTGAACTTTCCATCACCTAACTTAAATCAATAGTAAAAATCAACTAGTCTAATTCCTTAATATTATTTTTAAGTAAAAAAACATCTCATCTTAAGTACTTTTAACCGCCAAATAATTAATATTTTTCAATTTATCCCTTGGAATCCTTACAAAGACGCTACCGATTGTATATTTTATAAATTTATCTTCTTGAGGTAAGAATTCTTCTTTTTTATCACTGACTATTTGAAATTCTGCTTTTATTTTATCAGTTCTATAACCTCTACTTATCACATTAAAAGTTCCTAGTAAATCAAGCTCCCCATATCCAACTTCTCGGCTAGGATACTTATATAATTCATTTCTTTTAGCTCCATACATTAAATAACTTATAATCTTTTTTGAATACATTGTAGGATCATTGCCGTTTACAACTCCCCATTCCAGTAAAAGAGCACAAGCTCCAGCAATAACTCCAACTGCTGCGGAAGCTCCAGACATAGTAGTTATTCCACCTAAAGGCTTTGTAGTAAGCAGATTTTCTCCTACTGCTGCAATATTGGGATTTACATTAGAACTTAGATCAAAGCCTCTTCCTGAAGAAGAAATAAAGGAACCATCTTCTCCAACATAGGCTGCAGTTACAACATTATTAGCCATAGATGGAGTAGTTAAAGTATTAAAAGGATCTGCACTTAGAAATATGGTATCCTCTGGCAAAGTATCTTTGGGCGGGAGCCATATATCAAACCTACCACTAGTTACATAGACTCCAATAAGTTGAAAAGTCCATATTCCAGGTTTTATATTGTTAAATATAACTTCTATATTTTCATTACCTGTAAAATATTCTGGGGTATGATATTTTACAGTCATAACGGTTCTTACAAAAAGAAAATTAAATACCTGTACTTTATCTTTTTTAGATTCAACAAGCTGTGAAGTCTCTCCTGTAGGAGATATAACATTTATTGATATTCTATTAGGTTTGCGTACCCATATATAAAAAGAAAATCGTTTCATCTCTGTAGGTATTTTTAATTCCACAACTTGCATATCCCCTACACCTTTGATAAATCCTGATGCATGTCCTTGAGATGCTCCTTCGTTTCCTCCACCTGCTACTATGCAGATTCCTCTTACGCTTCCAATAGAAGCTATATATCTAGAAATTAAACTTCCTCCACTATGACTTCCTTCAGTACTACCAATGCTTAAACATATAACCATTGGTCTTCTCAGGATTAATGAAGTTTTACGTAAATGGTCAACTGCACTAACAATTTCTGAAGCGTTATATACTGGAGTATCCTTTACTCCATTTTCTTTTAAGGTTTCCTTAAAGTTAGTAGATTCAAAAAGTTTTACCACCACAAAATCACTATCATGAGCTATTCCTTGGAAATCACTACTATAACCCCTTGCGCCTATAATTCCCGCTAGAGATGTACCATGGCCCCTTTCATCCTTTGATGGCACTACTAAATAAGGATCTTGCTTATTTTTAGAAGCATTAATGGCTGCATTTATTTGTTCATTAGAATATAAAGTTCCCATATATAATTCTTCATTTTTGTCACTTCGTATGCTTTGGTCCCATATACTAATTATCCGTGAAGTTCCATCTTCTCTAATAAACTCTTCATTTAGATAATCTATTCCTGTATCTAGTAACCCTATTAAGACACCTTTCCCAGTAAGATTAATATACGGATTATTTTTTATAACATTAATTGTATTTACAAAAGAAGGGGAGATATCCTGAAGTACATACATATTTCTAAAATCAATATATCGAATAGATGGTACATCTCGTAGAAGTCTCCTAATATCTTTCTCCGCTACAGCTACTATAGCTATAATCTCAGTAACTATTTGTCCACAAGCATAATCCAACTTTTTTATTTGCTCATCAAAATTGCCTTTGTACTCAATTAAATAGTTTCCAACCTTAGAATCATAGTATAAATTACAATCTCGAAAACTAGCCACAGTATACTCCTTAGATACTGAATTAATATTTCATAAAAAACCTCCTAAATTTCAATTTCCAAATTAGGAGGTTTTTTTATATAGTATTATAGCTTTATATATTTCGTATCTAAACCCATTCTTTTATGAATCAACTTCGTCAAAATACAATTCCTCTGGATTAAAACCTTCAGGATATCTTATATAGACATTATATTTCTCCTTAACTTCCACTTCTTCATAGAACTCTTCATTCCTTGTTCTTTGTATAGTTACACTGGCACGTCGTTTTGATACCTCTCCATCTCTATCAAAAGCCTCGATGGCTACTATATAAGGGGTTTTTAGATAATTATATTTTCTTAGTGGTATATTATACGAAGTAGAAGTTTTTCCTAAGGTGGTTACATAGTTCCGATTTATAAACAAATTGTAACCAGCTAAATCTAAATCTTTATTTGCGTTCCATCTTACATAAATATTATTTCCTCTTCTTGTAGCAGTTAGCCCAGAAACTATATCCGGCTGAATTAAATAATCTATATTATCTGGACCATAATTTAAATCTACTGGATATCTAGCCCCTGGTACAGAACCAGTCTCAGAATATTGCCATACTCTCCACCTAGTCCAGCCTCCCACATTACTTGGTATAGGATCATTAACATTGGCTAGTCTATATTTAGCTATCCAAAGGGGCATTACAGATAAAGGAAACCCTCTTCCTGGATAATAGAAATTGTCATACAAACCCACAAAGTATTCCCCTACATATAACATAAGTCGTCTTCTCGTTTTTCTTTCAAACCTCTTCTTGAACCTTTCAATCCAATCTATCAAATCCGTGGTTGGTATAAGATTCTCTATTGGACCTTCTACATCCAAAACTGGAAACAAGTCACCATAGTCATTATTACCGAAACCAGTCTGTAAAATTTCTATAAAGGTATCACACTGTTCGTCTGCTGTAGTTAAGTCACTTGATGGCATAGAATAAATGTATCCACCTGCAGGTATTCCATTATCTCTACATTCTTTAGCATATTCGGCAAACTTTTTATCAACTACAAGTCTGCCGCTACCATAACTACAGGCTCTTAAGTAAATAAAACCAAAGCGCCTAGCTAGCACTTGTAGATTTACATCTTTATTAAACTCATTTAAATCCACACCTAATAGGCTATTAGGGTTGTTTGCTTGCATAGCACCCTCCAATGAAATTTTTTCAGCATCCACAAAAACGCTTTATCACTATCATTGTATTATTATTGTTTAGTTTTTGTGTTACAAAAAAGCTATGTGATAATGGTAACCTAGATTAGTTACCATATCCCATAGCTTTTATAGCTTCTACATTTATATTTTATTGTGTTTAAAACATATTATTACTTATCATTCTCATCAAAATTTATCTTTTCTTTAATCAAATATAGTGGTCTACTCTTTGATTCATCATAAATTCTCGCGATATATTGGCCAACCACTCCTAATGATAGCATCTGTACTCCACTAAAGAAAGTTATCGCCACCATAATTGATGTCCATCCTCTCTCTATATCATGACCACTAAATCTATATACAAGGGAATATATTAAAACGATGAAAGAAATTATTACAGCAATAAACCCAATAGACATTATGAGTTTTAACGGTTTCGAAGAGAAGGCTATAATTCCATCTGCTGCAAAGTTTATCATTTTCTTTAATGGATACTTGGTTTCCCCTGCAAATCTTTCATCTCTCTCATACTCTACATAGGTTTGATTGTAACCTACCCAAGATATCATACCTCGTACGAATCGATTTCTCTCTTTCATAGAAGAAAAAGCATCTGCAACTTTTCTATCTATTAATCTAAAATCACCAGTATTCTTAGGGATTTCTATGTCTGACATATAGGCTAAAAATTTATAGAAATATTTTGCTGTTGTAAGTTTAAAGAAAGTTTCTCCCTTTCGTTTTTTTCTTTTTGCATAGACCACATCAAAGCCTTGTTGCCACAACTTCACCATATCATATATTAATTCTGGTGGATCTTGCAAATCTGCATCGATAATTACTACTGCATCGCCCTTAGAATAATCTATTCCCGCAGTAACTGCTGTCTGATGCCCAAAATTTCTAGAAAAATCTATAACTTTTACCTTGGCATCTGCTCTGGCTATCCGCTTTAGAATATCTATGGTCTTATCTCTACTTCCATCATTTATAAATATCAATTCATAATTATAATTATTGTCCTGCATAACCTTTGTAAGTCTATTGTAACATTCTTCTGCGACTAACTCTTCAAAATACATTGGTATGACTACTGAAATCAATAGGTTGTCCAAACTATTTTACCTCCTTGAAGGTCCATATCTTATTTAATAAATAGTTTATCCCCATTCCAACAACTGTGGAAAAAATCTGAGAAATAAACTTAGAATATCCAAGGATATCTACAAATATATATAAAAACATTGTTGTAACAACTAATGTTAAAATGTTTACCGCTACAAATTTAAAAATGATAGCTGAGGAATTTTCATTAGATTTAAACACCCAATTTTTATTCCAAATAAAACTATTAATAACGCCCACACAATACCCTATTATGTTTGCAAGCATATAATTTACTCCAAGAACCACTAATATATTATAAACTATCAGTGATATAGCTGTATTTGATACTCCAACAAGAGCAAATTTCATCATTTGGACCATTTCAAACCACCCTTTATCCCTTCAATAGCAAAGATTACAAATACCCAAGATAGAACAAAGCTATATCTTCCTTGCATCTCACTTATAGTATAAAGTAATACAAAGCCGCCTAATAGTATATAAAATAGGTTTAATCTATGATCCTTAAAACTTCCTTTAGTTTTTACCCCACCATAAGTGAGTATTAACAACATACTATAAAATAATCCACTTAATACAAAAAAACTTCTAAACAACTTCTTTATGCCTATAGATATAGTATTATCTGTAGCATTAGAAATGGTCCAACTGGAGGCATCAAAATCTCCCATTGACCACTGGCCAAAGAGTTTTACTGTATAATGTTTCACAAGTTCAAAAGGAGAGCTCTTTGTTAATCTTTCCTTTATTATTTTTTTTGCCTCAGAATTTATTTTATCATAATCATAATCACAACGCTCTGGAAGTGCTGCATCTTCTGAATTCCATCCTCCATGACTCTCAAAATTAGTTCCTTTTAAAACGGAAGTGATATTTGGTTCTTTTGAATTCCAAATATGATTTTCAATTATCCCATTACTTAAAAGTATAGAACTTGCTATATACATAGGAATTATAAAAGTGACAATCATAGTTATTGACGATAATACCACTTTTACAGGTTTCTCTTTTATCTTATATATAATTAAATATAGTATATAGGCTATTAAAAACACCTCTCCAACCTTTCTAAACATAGATGCTATAGAAAGGAGAGTACCACTAATTATAATATTACCGAAACTTTTGTTCAAACTTTTAATGAAAAAATAGCAACTGAGAATGTATAGAGGTATTGCCATATTTTCTGACATTGTTTCACTACAGTACATTATAAATGGAGGAAATATAGCCAGTAAAAGTGCTGCAATAGTTCCTTCCTTTTCACTATAAAGTTCCTTTACTAATAAATACATACTGTAGATACTTAAGGTTTGAAATAACACATTAAATATCTTGATTAATATTAACGGACTTTCTGATATTTTATAAAAAAAAGCAAAATACATTACTGTTATAATATCGTGGGCAAATCGTGCAAAATAGCTAGTACCCTTAAAAATATAGTACTCCCCCGCCAAAACATCTTTGCCACCTTCAAACATCATTGCAAAATCTGAGGTCGGTACTGTAGGTACTGAGAATATCCATAGCAACCTGAGAATAAATCCTAAAAGAATAGCAGCTAAGAGCAGCTTGCCTGTATGTATTTTTTCTAATTTCGCTTTTAGGATAGATCTTTTTTTATAAAAGATATAAATTCCATAAAAACTAAAAAACACTAGGAATATATTTAATATAAACACTGGGAAACTTGACTTCTCGACTGGTAGCTTAATATTAATTGCTACTACTATTGCAGATATTGCACTGGCTAATGCGATTAAAATAGAGAATATCAGCATAGCAACCCTTAAAATTTTATTGAAAGCTTTCTCCATAAACTTACTGACCCCTTTTGTCATTACACTTTTTACTAATAATTCTTAATATTATATCATAGGTATCAGTTATTGTGAACCGACATATATAATATATTTTATCGATCTAAAAAACAAAGAAGCCCTTCTTATAATTCTAGAATGGCTCCTTTATAGTTACTTTTTATTTAATATATTTATTTGAAAATATCTTTAAATTTATCTCCGAACATATCTCCAAGAGTTGTTCCAAAGTCTTCATTTTTAGCATACTTACGGAACTCAGTACTTTGTTCCTTAGCCACTGCCTCTTTGTAGCTAAGAGAAATTTTCTTTTGCACCTTATCTATAGTTAAAATTTTAACCTTTATATCCTGGCCTTCTTTTAAATAATCGCCTGGATTCATTACTCTATCATCGCTTATTTGAGAGTTGTGGACTAAACCTTCTACCCCTTCTTCAAGCTTTACTATAGCACCAAATTTTAAAAGTTTCACTACCTTAGTCTCTACAATGTCGCCTACTCTATATTTATCATCTATGGATTCCCATAGGTTATCCATTTTTTTGGAAAGTTCATCTCTTTCCACTTCTTTTGCTGAAAGAATAACTCTTCTGTTATCTTTATTTAATTCTATCAATTTAACTTTAAGCACTTTATTTACAAAAGCACTTATATCTTCAACGTAACTCATTGACAATTGAGATGCTGGAATAAATGCTCTTACACCGTAAAGTTCAGTAGTTGCTCCACCTTTTACAGCTTCTTTAACAGTCACTTCAAATATTTCTTGAGTGTTATGTAATCTTTGAAGTTCATCCCAACTGCTTTCTCTATCGAGCTTTACCTTAGATAAAAGAATTTTACCTTCTCCGTCATCTTCAACTTCAACATAAGCTTTGATGATGTCACCTAAATTAAATTGTTCTTTTAAGCTCTTAGACATATCAAAAGTAGCTTTTTCCTTAGGAATTATTCCATCCTTCATGTGACCTATACTTACTAGCACATCTTCTTCAGTTACAGATACTACTTCACCTTCAACCATTTGACCTTTGACTATTCTCTTCATGGAATTATCGATTTGGTCCATAAAGTCCTTCATTGAATTATTGTCTGTCATATGTACCTACTCCTTTTGCAAAAACTTGTTACTTCTTCAGTTAAGAGCTTAAAATCAGCCCTTAATTATTTCTTGATATGAATTTTTATTTTTCTTCTTAATTTTATTTTACCCCTTTATTACTATAATTTCATTAGTTTTATATTTATATAACACAAAACTTTTTTTCATTCCTATTATATCAAAGATTTTCTTAAAATCTTTCAGTAAAATATGAGATTAAAACCCTCAGTTACATGCTTTTTTAAGTTGTAAGGCTTTATATCTAATGTTATACTAAAAATATTGACGATACATTAAGGCAGTTTTATTAATACTACCTGACTGCCTAATGAATATTTATTTAGACGGAGATTTGACTATGAAAAAAACAATTTTAACTACGATGGCAACCCTAGCTATATCGTTAACATTGTCCACAAAAGTTTTCTCTGAACCGTTACCAGAACCGAATATAGTTGGACAATATGCTATAACTCTAGATGTTAACACTGGCGAGATTATTTATGCAAAAAATGCTGATGCAAAAGCTTATCCTGCTAGTATAACAAAACTAATGTCAGCAATTTTACTGGAAAAAAACTTAAGTAAAGAGGATCTTCTTACATACACTGCCAACGCTAAGGTGCAACCTTCTTCAGCTATAAATACAGACAGGCTCTCAGTCCCTGTTGGTCAACAAATTTCTGCAGATACAGCATTGAAAACGATGCTATTAGCTTCTGCCAATGACATGACAGAAATGGTTGCTACTAATATACCTAAAAGAAATAGTAATGATAATACAGAATTTATAGCTATGATGAATGCTGAAGCTCAGCGTCTTGGAATGGTTAATACTCATTTTGTAACTTCTAATGGCTTAGATGATAATACTAACGAACATTTAACTACAGCTTATGACTTAACAATTTTAGGTAGAGAAGTTGCTAAAAATCCTTGGACAAGGGAGATCTGGCCCCTAAAATCTACGATTATCGCTATTCCAGGACTAGCTTCTTTCGAAATAGGTAACACCAACCAATTTGTTTATCCGAACTTTGAACTTCACGACCCAACCTGCATAGGTAGTAAAACAGGCTATACGGATAAAGCAGGAAGATGTTTGCTATCTATTTTTGAAAGAGATAACAGACAAATTATAGGAGTAGTATTAAATTCGCAGCTTTCACCTAATGACTTAGTTGCCTTTAATGATATGAAACAAATAATTGATTACAGTTATAGTGCTGAAAAGAAAGTTCTTGAAGCCACAGATCCAGCTACTGGAGTCAACACTAGCTATAAAAAAGATACAACGGTCTTAACAGTACCAGTGGAATATAAGGTATTTAAAACCTTTGGACCTAGAAAAACTATTGAGGTCCCAGTAATACTTGATGATGATTTATCAACTTATACTAATGAAATTAATTCAAAAGATATAAAACTTACCTATGATTATGATATTAACATTTTTAGCAATGAAGATAAAAATATCTTAGGTACTCTTACATTAAAGCAAAGAGAAAACTCATATGCAGTAAATCTTTACACTAACTTAAACAGTAAAGCTATGAGAGAGCTTGATTCAAATAGTTATAGTTTGCTATATGGTGTTATCGCTCTTGGTGCTGGTTTTCTAGTGCTTGTTATGTTAAGTCTTATGATAGTTTTAAGAAAGAAAAAAATAAAAGGAAATAAGTATAAGCTATAAATTACATTAATATTATATAACCGTAGGCTTGTACTAGTAAATTTTTAGCCTTCCTATCTATAAAATTGCTTATAGGAGCTTAACCCAAGCTCAAGGAAGGTTATATTTATGCTAATATATAATCATTATAAAATGGAGAATTAAACATGAAAAAACAATTATTATCTTTATTAATGGCATCTACAATGCTATTGTCATTTTCAAAAACAACTTTTGCTGAACCAATTCCTGAACCACAGATTGTAGGAAAATATGCAATAACAGTTGACGCAAGCACTGGTGAAGTAATCTATGCCAAAGATCCTGATGCAAGAGTTTATCCTGCAAGTGTAACAAAAGTAATGACTGCTATATTGGTGGAAAAACTCTTTAAAATAGATGACATGGTTACATATACTCAGACGGCAAAAATCCAAGACCCTTCATCTATTAACATGGATATAGTAGATATTCCTATTGGTCAACAAATTCCTGTTTCTGCTGCACTAAAGGCTATGATGTTATATTCTGCTAATGATATGACTGAACTTGTAGCAACAAACTATCCTACAAAAGGTTCAGATAGCAACAAAGAGTTCGTAGCTCTTATGAATAGCGAAGCAAAAGTTCTTGGAATGAACAGTACTAATTTTGTAACTACCAACGGTTTAGATGATAATACAAATGAACATTTAACAACGGCATACGATTTATCAATAATGGCAAGGGAAGCTGCAAAATATCCAAATATTAGAGCTGTATGGCAATTGCCAAACCCTACTAATATTGATTTTCCTGGTCTTACTTCAGTTCAAGTTGGAAACCCTAATAAATTTTTGCAACAAGGTACTGATTTCTACGACCCTAGCTGTGTTGGAGTAAAATCTGGTTTTACAGATAAAGCAGGAAGATGTCTTTTATCAGTATTCGAAAGAAATGGAAGGCAAATCGTTGGAATAGTTTTAAATTGTGAAACTTCTTACTTAAATCAAACTATTTATACTGATATGAAAAATATAATAAACTACAGCTACCAAGCCCAAAGAAGCTTATTAACAACTACTGAACCAGCAACAGGAAAGGTTACCTCATATTCAAAGGATTCACTGCTTACAACAATACCAGTTGAATATAAAGAATATATAACCTGGGGTAAAACTAAAACTATTGATGTACCTGTGTATTTAGCAGAGGATGCATCTATATACAGCAATGCGTTTAACCTTAGTAGCTTAAATGTCAAATATAATTACGATATAGATCTTTTCAAAGATGATGAAAAAAATATCATAGGAACTGTTACAATACAAGAAAGAGAACGCACCACTAATATTCCTATATATACCAATATAAATAGTTCTGTAATGAAAACATTAACAAAAACGGTACTACCAAGTCTTTCAAAATCTACATCTAATTCAATATATATATATACTGCTGTAGCCTCTTTATCCGTTGCAGTAATTACCCTAGGTGTAATTGTTCATAGAAATAGAAAAGTTAAAAGAAACACTAAAAATAAATCACTATAAAATCTAGACTATAATCTCAAATTTTTTTAAAAGTATAAAAAAGTATCAATAGATTAAAGGTTAAACTAAAATCCATTGATACTTTTATTATCTTATTTGACCATTGCCATTTACTAAATACTTAGTGGAAGTAAGCTCTTTAAGAGCCATTGGGCCTCTAGCATGAAGCTTTTGAGTTGAAATTCCTATTTCTGCACCAAAACCAAACTCACCTCCATCAGTGAACCTTGTTGATGCATTAACATAAACTGCCGCCGCATCTACACTTCTTTGGAATTTCTGAGCATTAGCGTAGTTTTCTGTAACTATAGCTTCTGAATGCTTAGTTCCATATTTATAGATATGGTCCATGGCCTCTTCCATGTTAGAAACTACTTTCACAGCAAGAATCAAATCATTGTACTCAGTAGCCCAGTCTAATTCTTCAGCAGCTTTGCCTCCGATAATCCCTTGAGTCTTTTCACAGCCTCTTATCTCAACTTTATTGTTTTCAAGAGAAGTTTTTATTAAAGGTAAAAATTCCTGTGCTATTTTTTCATGTATTAAAATAGTTTCTATAGAATTACATACAGAAGGTCTTTGAACCTTTGCATTGATTATTATATCCTCAGCCATTTTGAAGTTAGCACTTTCATCTACAAATACATGACAGTTTCCAGCTCCTGTTTCTATTACAGGTACAGTAGAATTTTCTACTACATTTTTTATGAGTCCTGCTCCTCCTCTTGGAATAAGCACATCTATATAACCGTTAAGCTTCATTAAAGCATTTACAGCTTCTCTGTCTGTCACATCAATTAAAGTTATAACGCCCTTTGGAAGTCCTGCAGCTTCAGAAGCATTACTTAGAACTTCAACAATTTTTCTATTGGAGTTTATAGCTTCTGAGCCACCTCTTAATACACAAACGTTTCCGCTCTTTATACAAAGTGCAGAAGCATCTGCTGTTACATTTGGTCTTGATTCATATATTATACCTATAACGCCAAGTGGAACTGTAATCTGTGTTATATTAAGACCTTTCTTTGTATTAAAGCCTCTCACTGCTTCTCCTATTGGATCTGGAAGTGAAACAATATTCTCTATTCCTTTAGCCATATCTTCGATTCTAGCTTCATTTAATAAAAGTCTCTCTAACATAGCTTTTGATAAGCCCTTTGCCTCACCTGCTGTCAAGTCTTTTTTATTCTCTTCAATTATGTCACTAGATTTTTCTCTTAAGGCTTTTGCCATATTTAAAAGACCACTGTTCTTTTCATCAGTACTAAGAACAGCCATTGTTCTTGCAGCTTCTTTGGCATCCTTAGTTTTCTCAATTAAATATTCTCTGTAATCCAAAACCATAGCCCTCCTTACTAAATTAAAACCATATTATTTTTATGAACTACCACATCATAATCTTTATGACCTAAAACTCCTTCAATTTCACTAGTTTCAAGTCCCATAATCTGTTTTATCTCAAAGGAATTATAACTAGTTAAACCTTTTGCAAGGCTTTGTCCATCCTCATTAAGTATTTCTATAGGATCTCCATCATTAAAGACTCCTGAAACCTTTGTAATTCCCTTTGGCAATAAACTTTTGTTATTTTTCAAAGCATTCTCAGCACCATTATCAACATATAAGACTCCATGTGGTACAGCTTCATAAGCTATCCAATGCTTTTTGCTTTGAAGCGGGCTTTCAGTACCATGGAATAAGGTTCCCACAGTTTCTCCCTCTAAAAATCTATTTATTATATCTTCAGAAGCTCCATTTAAAATAACCATAGAAACCCCTGCAGCAGTAGCTATTTTTGCAGCTTTTATTTTTGTAGCCATACCACCAGTACCAAAACTACTTCCAGCACCACCAGCCATAGCCTCTATTTCCTTTGTTATTTTATGAACAGAAGGTATCAATTTTGCCTCAGGATTTTGGTTAGGATTTGAATCGTATAAACCATCTATATCACTAAGTATAGCAAGAAGATCTGCTTCAACTAACGAAGCAACCATAGCAGATAATGTATCATTATCTCCAAATTTTAATTTAAGCTCTTCAACAGCGATAGCATCATTTTCATTTACTATAGGAATTACTCCTAAGTCTAAAAGTGAAAAGAAAGTATTTCTAGCATTTAAATACCTCTTTCTATCACTTATATCATCTCTAGTCAATAATACTTGCCCAGTATGCTTACCATACTCTGAAAACATCTTTTGATACATATGTAAAAGTGATAATTGTCCTACAGCAGCGCATGCTTGTTTTTCTGGAAGAGTTTTTGGCTTTTCTTTAAGACCAAGTACACCTATCCCTGCTCCTACCGCACCTGAAGTTACTAAAACTACTTCTATTCCGGCGTTACTGATATCGACTAATTGTCTCACCAATTTTTCCATTTTCCTTAAGTTTAATCTTCCATTTTTATAAGTTAAGCTGGAAGTTCCAACCTTAACTACTACCCTCTTTATGTTATTAATATTTTCCAACTTCTCCACTCCTATAATAGCCTATTACTAGATATCGTAGCATATTAATATTTATTATTCAATGCAACTTCGTCGCTTTATTCATATATCCATTAACAATTTTTTTAATTCTACAACAAATCATTAATGAATTAAAAAATATAATGTAAAATGTCGATATATATTACAAAATAAAAAAGCAGAGGTTTCTAAAGATTTAATATAATCTTTAGAATTACCTCTGCTTATAGGATTTGTGACTAATTATCTATTTTATACTTTTATCAAAGCTTATAATCTGAAGATACTAATCTTCTATATATCATAATAGTAGTCTTTATACCCTATATTATTTACTAGCTTCTATTAAGCTCTTTATATTCTCTGTATTTCTAAGAATTCCTCTTATTGATTTATCATAATTTAAATTATATATTATATTTGCAATAGACTCTGACATATCAACAACCTTATACCACTCTGATTCTATAGCTTCCTTTGGCACATAAGTAAGGTTTGTTGAATAAACTTTGCTCAAAAGACCCTCATCATAAAATTTTTGGAACTTAGCAATTCCTTCTGTAAATAATGAGAAGGTAGTAGCTACAAATATTTTGTTAGCTTTACGTTTTTTAAGCTCTGTTATAATATCAAATATAGATTCTCCAGAAGATATCATATCATCTACTATTAAGATATCTTGTCCTTCAACATCTCTTCCTATATATTCATGGTTAACTATAGGATTCTTGCCTTTTACCACCTTAGAATGATCTCTTCTCTTATAGAAAAGTCCAATATCTAATCCCAATACGCTTGAGTAGTAAATAGCTCTGTCCATCGCTCCACTATCAGGGCTAATAACAAGCATTTTATTTTTATCAACAGCAATATCTTTTTCTGTTTCCATAAAAGTTTTTATAGTCTCATATGTAGGATATATGTTGTCAAATGATATCATCGGTACTGCATTTTGTACTGTTGGATCATGAACATCAAAGGTTATTATATCTTGTACTCCAAGACTTTCTAATTCTTGAAGTGCAAGGGCACAATCAAGAGACTCTCTTCCTCTTTTTCTGTGTTGTCTACTTGCATATAACAACGGCATTACTACAGTTATTCTTCTTGCTTTTCCACTTATAGCTGATAATACTCTTTTGATGTCTTGGAAATGGTCATCAGGACTTTTATGGTTTGTAAAACCATACATCTCATATGTGCAACTATAATTTCCTGTATCACACATAATATAAAGATCTTTACCTCTTACAGTTTCTTCTATAGCAATTTTTCCTTCACCATTAGAAAATCTGCTTTCTTTTGATTCAATAATGTAAGTATCCGCTGAATTAGTTGGATGTTCTTTATTCATCCTCACAAGATGCGAATCGATTCTCCCAGCTAGTTCTGTACAACTTTCTAACGCTACGATACCTAATTTTCCATAAGGTATAAATGTATTTTCTTCCATTGTTACCTCCAGTACACTTTTAATTAATACTTTAGTCCTAAATTATTGTACTATAACGACAATTTTTTTTCCATAATTAATTTGTTTTCTACAAAAAAAATAGTTTTAACTTAGATAATTTGTCTCAAAATCATTTACAAATTGATAAACAGACAAAATTCCCTAAGCTAAAACATAAAATCATTATCTATTTTTTTATTTTAATCTCATTTCTAAGGATATCATCTAACGCCTTAGCTGATTTTCTAAGTCCTTCTTCCTCCTCTTCTGAAAGCTTAACATTTATTATACTTCTCACGCCTTCCCAACCTACTAAAGCAGGTGCAGCCATATAAACATCATCTATACCATATTGCCCTTGATATAAAGCTCCAACTGGAAGCACTGAATTCTCATCTTCAAAGATAGCTTTTACAATTCTAGCTATAGCACTAGCTACAGCAAAATTTGTATAACCCTTACCTCTAATTACTTCAAAAGCACCGTCAACAGTAGCTTTATGGATTGTTTCTTTATCTTCTTGTGTTAAGCAAACATTATTAGCACAAGCATACTCTTCAACATTAATTCCATAGGCAGTAACGTTACTCCATAAAGGCACTTGACTATCTCCATGTTCTCCAATGACCATTCCTTGAATCTCGCTATATTTAACCCCCATATGCTTTGCTAGTAAGTATCTAAATCTTGAAGAATCAAGAACTGTGCCTGAACCAATTACTCTTTCTTTAGGGAATCCGCTTACTTTGTAAGTATAATAAGTTAAAATATCTACAGGGTTTCCTACTACTAATAAGATAGCATCTTTATTATATTGAACTATTTTAGGAATCATATCTTGGTACATTTTAATAGATTTCTGTACTACATCTAGTCTTGTTTCTCCATATTTAGGCTGTGCCCCTGCTGTTATTATAACTATATCTGAACCCTCTGTAGCTTTATAATCTCCGAAAGTTATTTTAATATCTCCTATAAAAGGTGCGCTATGACTAAGATCTAAAGCCTCTGCTTCTGCTTTATCATTATTTATATCTACTAATACAATCTCATCTGATAATTTATCCATAAGTATTGCATATGCAGTAGTAGAACCTACAAATCCTGCTCCAATTATTGATACTTTAGTTTTATTTCTCATAATCATTTCCCTCCTCAAACCTTTATATCCATTTAAGGTTTAACCATTTTATCTTCAGAATTATTTATAAATTATATAATTTAACATGTTAATTTGGTTATTCTAATTAAATTTTCTTATCTTTATAAAGTATCCTTTTAAGGTATACTTTTAATTTATTATAACATAGGTACCAATATAATGTGAATGGAAATATAAAAATTTTACTAATTAATTTTTATATTGAAGCTATTGACAAAGTGTACTAATGACCACATAATTAAATTGTTCACAATTTAATTTGAATTATTTAAACCTTGAACACAAATAATAAATTTTATAATATATAAGTTCCAAAAAAACAAAACTACCGTTAAAGCTTTATTTAATAGTGAGAATTTACTATAAGTTATGAAGTAACTTTAATGGAACATATATAAATAGAAGTAAGGAGTAATTATAAATGAGTTATGAATCATTAAAGTTAGACAATCAAATTTGTTTTGCTCTATATGCATCTTCAAAAGAAATAATAAAAAAATATAAACCCCTATTAGATCCACTAGGTATTACTTATACTCAATATATAGTGCTTTTAGCATTATGGGAAGAAGATAATATAACCGTAAAACACTTAGGCGAAAGATTGCTTCTAGACTCTGGAACCTTAACTCCGCTATTGAAAAGGTTAGAAGCGCAGAATCTTTTAAAGAGAGCTAGAAGTGAAGCTGATGAGAGAAATGTTTATGTATCCCTCACTAAAGAAGGTCTTGAATTAAGAGATGCTGCAGTTGATATTCCAGAAAAGCTATTCTGTAGTTCTAGTTTATCTGGAGAAGAAGCTATAATGCTACATAAGTTACTGTATAAAGTAATTTATGATTGTAATATAAAGTAATTTGTTGCTATAAATAGTTTATTCTCTTTTAATCAATTCTTAGATTAGTGCTAGGCTTAAAATTTATATACAGATGTTAAAATAAGTTATCTCATATTCTAAAATCTTAGTTTATGAAATAACTTATCTTTTTATTTTGTTCTTTTCTTACTTCTTAATTATAAGGAAGAGAAATGTAAAGTAATCAACACTTCTGACCCTTGAAATTCTTGATTATTTAGATATTAATATGGTTTTTATTCTATTAAAATTAAATCCTTTTCGTCAAAGCCTATTTTCCAAGGCAAGGGCTTATCTTTGATACGGTCCCATTCCTTTGAGGTTATATCCCATTGAAGATTATAGTCTTCGGAGTCTATTGGCTTCTCATGTAATTTTAAATATACTATAGTTCCAAAAGGCTTTTCACTGGTGAAAACAGGCCAACACTGATAAGAATTTTCTATAGTTACTTCTTCTTGAAAGTAAATATAATGAGCTCTAATAGCTATATGTTTTATTTGCTGATTTATTGGTTCTCTAAAATTAATCTTACAATTCCATTGTGTCGCCATTAAAGTATTATCCGAAAGCCTTTGTACATTAGATATATTTTTACAACCAGTAACCTTAGCACTGGTTACTGAATTAGGTTTTCTAAATATATCTTTCGTGGTTCCTTGCTGAATACTTCTTCCCTTTTCTATAATAACCGTATCTGTACAAAGAGAATAAGCTTCCTCCATATTATGAGTTACAAATATTGTAGGCCCATTATAATTCTCTAAAATTTCTTTCATATGTTTTATCATAAGATTTCTTAGATGATTGTCTAAAGCTGAAAAAGGTTCATCAAGCATCAAAATCTCTGGGTTTACTGCTAATGCTCTGGCTAAGGCTATTCTCTGCTGTTGTCCTCCTGATATTTGATGTGGATAGCTTTTTTTTAGTTCTGAAAGTTGTGTTATTTCCAACACAGCATCAATTATTTTATTTTTTTCAACTTTATTTAACCCCTTTAAACCATATCCAATATTCTCTTCAACAGTCATATGAGGAAAAAGTGCATAGTTTTGAAAAAGGAATCCAACTTTTCTTTTTTGAATTGATAGATTTATCCCTTTTTCAGAGTCAAATAAAACTCTATCATTTAAAATAATTCTACCTTCATCAGGCTTTACAAGACCTGCTATACAACGCAAAGTAATAGTTTTTCCACAACCCGACTCACCTAATAAAGCTAGGGTTCCTCCAGTAAGTTCAAAATTTATATTTAGGGAAAACTTCTGTAATTTCTTTTTTATATCAACTGATAAATACATAGTATCCACACCTCAAATTTATCTTTAATGTGTATCTGTGAATTCAACAGAATTCTCTTTTTATTAAAAACTGCACCTAATAACTACTTTTAATCCCTGTTTTAGCTTATGGATTATCTATATTCTACATTGCTCTAAATAAATTTCAGTTACTTTTTACACCTTATTCTAGCTTGTAGATTGTCCATATCCTCCAACTCTTTAATAAATTTCGGGGACCTCCTAATCCTTCTTCTGGTTTGTCCAAAAGTTTGTAACTAAAATTACTGTAAGTGAGATAACAAATATTATAACAACCCAGGTTAAAGCTTTATTCATATCACCACCCTCTACTGCAAAAAAAATAGCTATGGGGATTGTTTGAGTTTTGCCTGGAATATTACCTGCTATCATTAAAGTAGCTCCAAATTCACCAATTGCTCTTGTAAAAGCTAATACAGTACCCGAGGCTATACCATGCCACGCTAAAGGAAGTGTGATTGTCCAAAAGATCCTCCATTCACTAACACCTAAGGTTCTGGCTGCATTTAATAAATTGCTATCAATTTGTTCAAAAGCACCCCTAGCAGTTTTGTACATCAAAGGAAATGCAACTACAAAGGCTGCCAAAACCGTTGCAGGCCAAGAAAAAATCACATTTATTCCTAAATAAAATAAAAGCTTACCTATAGGTCCATTTTTTCCAAAGATTAATAATAAAAAGAACCCTAGGACTGTAGGAGGCAATACCATTGGTAAAATAAATAATCCATCAAAAATCACCTGAACTTTTCCCTTTTTCAACGTAAGAATCCATGCAGTAATAGTGCCAAGAAAAAAGCATATAATCGTAGCCACAAGAGCAGTCCTTCCCGAAATCCATAATGGAGTAAAATCAAAATTCAAGCCATCACCTCCTATTTTCCTTTAGAGAGTTATCTATAAACTTTAGTTTTATAAAGTTCAAATTCACCGTGGTCCTCAGAAAAGAGCTTTTCATGTTATCTATAAGCTTTGGTTTTATAAAGCTTTTACGGCATAAAGGTAAAGCCATATTTTTCGAAGGTTTCTTTAGCCTTGTCTCCTTTTAGGAAATCTAAAAAACTTTTAGCTTCTTCAAAGTTTTTACTTGCCTTTAAAACTGCAGCAGGATAAATTATCTTTGTATACTTATCCACTGGCGCTGTAGCAATAACTTTCACCTTATCAGAAGTCTTTGCATCTGTTTCGTACACTATACCTGCATCTACATTAGAACTTTCTGTCCAGGTCAATACTTCTTTTACATCCTTTGCATATATAGCTTTTTGCTTAACTTGTTCTAATATTCCTAGGTTCTTAAACACTTCTTCTGCATATTGTCCAACGGGCACACTGGAAGGTTCCCCTAAGGCTATCTTTTTTAGCGTATCCTTTGTTAAATCCTTAAATTCCGAAATCTCTAACTTACTATCCTTTGGAACAACTAGTACCATATTGTTACCCAATAGATTTACATTTGTTTCTTCAGCTATTAATCCTTTGTCCTTTAATCCATTCATTTGTTTTGGAGCTGCAGAAATAAATAAATCAACCTCTGCCCCTTCCTCTATTTGCTTTTGAAGAGAGCCAGAACCAGCAAAATTATATGTAATTGTAGTCCCCTTGTTTTCACTTTCATATGTAGTCTTTAATTCTTCCATTGAATCCTTTAAACTTGCAGCAGCAGAAATAGTTAAATTCACATTTTTTCCTTCCTCCTTTGTAGCTTCAACAGTTGTGTTCTTAGTTGTTTTTGTTTCTCCACATCCAACAGTCATTAAAAATATAACTGTAATTAATAAAATTTTCATAATTTTTTTCATACTCTTCATATAAAACCCTCCCTAAAATTTATTCTATATACATCCCTATAATAAAATCCTATTTAACATTCTGTGTAATAGTCATAAAACTTGATAAATTGTGAAGCAACTTTATTGAACCATATATATTTTCATATTTAAAAATCATCATTATTATATTTTTATCAATTTATAAGTTTATTGTGTTAATTATAAGTTGATTCACTAATAAAATCAATCATTTTTTATCAATCTGTTATGAATTTTTATTTTCTATTGATAATTCGCCAAAATACACCGCCTTTTTTGAGGTTATTTATGGAGTCTCTTATAAAAACAAATTATAAATGCGTATATATACATTTTTTTTATAAAGTATTTAAGATTGATAATTTATTTTTAGCCTTTCAGCACCCTAGTAGATATAACTTACTAAAGGGTGAAAATGATAAATTCTAATCTATAAGACCCAAAGATATGCTGATATCCTTAAAATCAGTATATCTTTCTTCATACTCTTTCTATTTATCCTTTTTTTTAACTATATACCCAACAGAAATTCCTCTTGAAAAATTCAAAATACTTCGATATTCAAAATATCTATTAGCTCTATAGAGTTAGTAAGAATTAAATCATAAGCAAATATATAACAATTTATAACTACTAAATTAGTTGCTATTTTCAAGATGATTAAAACTAAGGGGGATTAAAATGAGACACAAAACACGAAGACTATGGTCTTTTGTAACAGCTTTTATTGTTATGCTATCCTTTATGTCCTTTGTAAGCGTAAAGAGTGTACAAGCTTACACCAATGCTTCTATATTTAAGAGTGTAAAAGTTGGATTGGTAAGTATGTCCTCAACAAACTTAGCTGCCGTTTTAAATGGAGATTATACCCTTAATGGTATTAATCAACCTACAGGTACATTACTAACTTTTAAGATTTCTAATGGGCTTAT
This sequence comes from Clostridium cellulovorans 743B, assembly GCF_000145275.1. Taxonomy (NCBI): domain Bacteria; kingdom Bacillati; phylum Bacillota; class Clostridia; order Eubacteriales; family Clostridiaceae; genus Clostridium; species Clostridium cellulovorans. The sequence continues at coordinate 1,883,222 of NC_014393.1, read as the reverse complement.
AAATGTCAATGGAAAGGATTATTTAGAAGTTCAGCTCCAACCAAAGACTTCCTCAGACTTTATTGCTCTTACCAGTGGTACAACAACCTATAAATATTATGGGGATTTTCTATTTAAGGTTACCTCTGGGAAAATATTACCTATAAATTCTCTAGATATAGAAACCTACCTTAAAGGTGTTGTAGGTTATGAAATGTCTGATTATTTTCCTATTGAAGCATTAAAAGCTCAAGCTGTGGCAGCACGAAATTACGCTTTATTCAAATTAGGTGCGGAAGCTTCAAAAGGTTATGATTTTGACGATACAATTTCGTACCAAGTTTATAAAGGCTTTGATGAAAATCTTAAAAACGTAATAAGAGCTGTAGATGAAACAAGATTTGTTGTTCTTCTTTATAATGACAAGCTTGTTGAAGCTTTATATTCTGCATGGCATGGTGGTTATACAGAGGAAGGTGTAAACGTTTGGGGAAGTTACTATCCATATTTCAAAGCTAAAGTAGATAGCTCTGAGGCTGATCCTTGGCCAAATGGCAACAGAGTATTCACAAATACTCAAATAGATTCTACATTGAAAGCAAGAGGTTGGCTTCTTTCTACAGATACATTTATGCAACTGGATTTATCATCAATCACACGGTTTACCAGTAGTAGAGTAGCATCCATTAATATAATTTATCGTGATAATCTTGGTGTTACCAAAACCAAAACTGTTACAAAAGATAAAGCAAGAACTTTCCTTGGTTTACCAAGCAGTATGTATACTGTTCAATATAACTCTACAACAGGAACTTATACATTTTCTGGTAAAGGCTATGGTCATGGCCTTGGTATGAGTCAAATTGGTGCTAAAAATAGAGCAGCAAGCGGACAAACATACGAACAAATTCTTAAATTTTATTATGATGGAAGCTATCTTGAAAATCTTACTCCAAAGGCTTCGATTTCTAGTTTTACTTTAAACCAAACTGAAATGTATACCATGGACACAGTAAATATTTCTACTATAGGTACTGGTGGCTCTGGTGAGTATCTGTATAAATATCAAATCCTTAAGGACGGTATTGAAGTTAAAACTACGGACTTTACTGAAACTTCCACTCTAGCTTACCAAGCTTCAGAACCTGGAAACTATGAAGTAATTTCCCACATTAAGGACAAGCTTTCTTTATTGACCTATGATGAAAAACAATCGAAAATCCTTAACGTAATTAATAGGCCTGAAAGTTTAATAAGCTCAGTAAATCAAAGCGCTTCCCAAATTCTCCTTGGAGAAACAGTTTCTTTTGAAGCCTTTAGTACCCTTAATGGCTTATATAAATTTGATGTAATCAAAGATTCTAATATTGTTTCTTCTGGGACTTTTGGAACTACAAACAGTTTTGTATATACAGCAACTTCACCAGGCACCTACACACTAAAGATTTACTCAAAACATCCTGAATCAATAAATAGCTTTGATGATTCAAGAACTATGAGTTTCACAGTATTCTCTGTTCCTGAAGTTTCAGTTTCACAATCTGGTAACGGGGCTGTTATTACTGGACAACAAATAGATTTCACTAGCACTGCCACTTTAGGTTCTGGAAGATATCTATATAAATATGTGATAACAAACAATGACTTAATAGTATTTTCTAATAATTTCAGTACTTCAAATACCCTAAGCTATGTTCCTTCAAAAAGTGGTGTGTACAACGTAAGTGTATATTTAAAAGACCTTGCATCCACAAAAGAATTCAATGATACTGAGACACTAACCTTTACTTCCTACGATGAGATGGAAATAGCTTCTGCAAAAACTATTGGAAAAATGTACAAAAATCACCCTATTACTATTTCATCTGATCTTCTTGGAATAAATGGATATGGCTACAGTTTCAAATATCAAATAGCTTTAAATGGCACTGTTATTTCTGAGCAAAGTATAGCTTCTGCTTCTCAGTTCTCCTTTACACCAACAGTAGCAGGAAAGTATACCATAAATTTATATGTAAAGAGTAATATATCGAAAAATTCATTCGATTCTGTAAAAACCTTTAGTATAGACGTAGCATCAGCTCCAATGGTTGTTTCAACTCTCCCAATTTCGTATGGAATGAGAGGAACAGATGTGGCAACAATCCAAAGTGGATTAACAACCCTTGGGTACTCTCCTGGAGTTATAGACGGAATATATGGTTCAAAAACCTACTCAGCTGTTATAAACTTCCAAAAATCTGTAAGCTTAAAGGCAACTGGTTCTGTGGATGTCACTACCTTTAATGCTATGAATAATGCTTTGATAAGCATTGCTGAAATCAAAACTATATACTATTAATAAGCCTGTCTCCATGAATCATCTTTATGGAGACAGCTTTATTATTACATAGCTAAGCTTTTGGAAGAAAAGTTACCAAACATTACAATTAACGTTACCCTTAAGTCTTGTCGCTTTTTATCGGCAATGTATTGCAAATTAGATTTTAGCCTAAGAGGCAATAGCATAAACTTATTTAAAAACATGAGACTCGTACTTAATCATTAAGCTTTCTTATATTTCTTTTAATAATCGATATTTCTGCTATTAATCAAGTATCAGTAGTTAATTCTAAACTTATGGAATTAAATGATTCTAGATTAATCCCAATAGTTAAATTACAAGATATAAAATCAGATATAGAGTATATTCGTTCTAAATCAAACGCTCTACTTGATGCAGGTAATGATGATACTGTAAAACAACCAATACAAGATGCCATTAAAACTCGTGTAACGGAAGCTACTGGAAAATTATCTGAATACAAATATAACGAGAGTTTCGAAACTTTTTTTGAAACTTTTAATGCTTTTAATATTATCAATAGTTGTAACTAGCTCAATCACAGTTCCAGTTAGAAGAGTTACTTCAAAGTTAAAGGAAATCTCCAATAATGGTGGTGACTTAACTTAAAGAATAGGTTATGAAAGTAAAGATGAAATAGGTGAACTTAGTAAAAATTTTGACTTATTTGTTGGTAAGCTTCAAGGAATTATAAAGGATGCTACTGAAGACGAAGCTAAGAAAATCTCTGAAGTTGTTTCTTCTATAACAGACATCGCTTCTTCTTCGAAGAAAGTATTAACAATGATAAAAGAACTAGATCAATTCTCTAAAAAGTTGGAGAAATTACTCAAATAATAACTGCCATCTCAGAACAAACAAATCTTTTAACTCTTAATGCTGCCATTGAAGCAGCTCGTGCAGGGGAATCAGGCAAAGGCTTTAACGTCGTAGCAGAGGAAATCAGAAAGTTATCTTATGAGACCAATAGTGCTACTAAAGAGATTATTTAATTTTATCTATATATATATCTTGAAATTCTCTAATCTCACCAATACCTTTAAGATAAATGGTGACGTTAATGCCATTTTTTATTAGTATTGATTTCCAGGAATTATCCCTTTCAGAAATTATATCTTCAAGGGCATGATTTCCCGCTACAAGCATAAAGGGCATCAAAATAACCTCTTGGATTTGATTTTTCTTTAGACTTTCTATTACATCCATTATTCCTGGCTTCCCTTTTATTGTTCCAACGTAACCTTTAAAGAAAGCTTTGTCTAAATGCTTTTGAAGGGTTAAATAACTTTCTTGAGCTTGATGATCACTTCCATGTCCAACCATCACTACCGCCTTATGATCATTAAATTTTTGAAAGTGATTCTTCAAAATTTCAGCAACTAAGCTATAGTCTTTATTCTCATATAAAAGTGGTCTTCCAACTTCTAACTTCTCAAACCTTGAATTATAATCTTCCGCCTCCGCTAAAAGCTTTTCATATTCACTGCCTGGTATTATATGTAGTGGCTGAATAAAAACCTCCTTAAACCCTTCTGCTAAAAGTCTTTCTAAGGCTTCTCTAGGAGAATCAATATCAATTCCTTCATTATCTTTAATTCTCTTTATGATCTTGAAAGAGGTAAATGCCCTTTTAACCTGATAATTATTAAATTTTTCTGATATTCTATTTTCCAATGGTTCTATACTATTTTTCCTTGCCTCAACATTGCTTGTTCCAGAGCTTACAATGAGAATTGCATTTTTTTTCTTATTATTCATAGCTTTATGTACTCCTAAATTATTATTTATATTATTATACTCTAAAATCTTATCTAAAAATTTATATTTTTATTATATATATTGCAATTAAGTTTCTACACCAAAACTAGTTATCTTCTAGGTTATTGAATATCAATCAAATGTAGAGTTATTATTGCAACTTATATAATTAAAAGTTCTATTTTATCTTCATATTATCAACATAACTACTTTGTATAATTTCTTTATGTATAGATTTAAAACTCTCTAGGAGGAATTTTATGAGTATTCAGAAGAAAAGATTCAACGTATATAATATGACCTGTACCTCTTGTGAAAACCGAGTAGAAAAATCAATTAAAAAATTAACTGGTGTAGAAAATGCCAAAGCCGATTATAGTAAACAAATAGTAGAAGTTCTGTATGATGATTCTTATTGCAATGGTGAAAAAATTTGTGAAGCTATAGAAAAAGCTGGCTATACTGTACAAAAACCGAAAAGTTTCACCTTTATAGGTATCTTAATCATTGTGGCTGCTATCGTAATCCTTGGATTTAATACTAGCGGTTTTGATATGGAAGAAAAGCTTAATGCTGGTTCCTATGCTGTAATCTTTATGGTAGGGGTTCTGACTTCTATTCACTGTGTTGGTATGTGCGGTGGAATCATGCTTTCACAAAGCTTAGGAAAGGAAAGTCAAAGTAAATTTGATGCAATTAAACCAGCTCTACTATATAACCTTGGAAGAGTTATTTCTTACACCCTTCTTGGAGGAATAGTTGGTGCTCTTGGCTCTGTTTTTTCATTATCACTTACTGCACAAGCTGTTATGCAGATACTTGCAGGAGTATTTATGCTTATAATGGGATTAAATATGACTGGCTTTAGTCTATTTAGAAAAATCAATCTAAAACTACCTTACTCAGCTTGTAAATTTAAACATAAATTTAAATCTTCCTTTGTAGTAGGAATTTTAAATGGACTTATGCCATGCGGACCTCTTCAAACTATGCAGCTTTTTGCCTTAGCCTCAGGTAGTGCCTCTAAAGGTGCTTTATCAATGTTCTTGTTCTCCATTGGAACTGTACCTCTTATGTTGACCTTTGGAGCTTTATCTGGGTTATTAAGCAAGAACTATACAAAGAATATACTTAAGTTCAGCGGAGTTCTTGTAATGGCTTTAGGTCTTATTATGGGAAGCAGAGGCTTAATTCTTGCTGGTGTAAATATACATCCAATGAAATCAACTACGAGTTCTGTAGCTTCATCAAAGGAAAACTCAACGGACTCTTCAAAGAAAAGTGGCAGTAACAATAATAGTAATACCAATAAAAATAATTCAGCAGTAGTAGAGAATGGAGTACAAACAATTACTATGACTGCAAATAATAGAGGTTATAGCCCTAATGTTCTCTATATTCAAAAAGGAATACCTGTAAAATGGATAATAAAAGGCGAGCAATTAAACTCTTGTAATAATGCTGTTGTTTCTAAGGCATTAAATCTACAAAAGAAATTGCAAAAAGGTGAGAACGTTATAGAATTCACCCCAGGCAACGAAGATATAAACTTTAGCTGCTGGATGGGTATGATAAGCGGAGTTATCAAGGTTGTTGATAATCTAGACACTACCGCTGAATCAAATACTTCTTCAACTTCAACAACTTCGACTACTGTAGCAGGTAATAAAACACCAAGTTGTTGTCAAGTTGAATAATAGGAAATACCTCTTCCTGCTATTACAAGGTTTAATAGTAGTAAGCACCACTTAAAGCTGCTGCAAAATTAAATAGCAAGAAGCGCCTCTTCAAATGGTTGTAAAGTTAAATATAAGTATTACTTAATAAAAAGAACGGATCAAAGTGGCAAAGTCATTTAATTAACAAAATGGTTTTGCTTTAATCCGCTCTTTTTTTATTTCTCAGAGAGGTTTGCAACGAACTCTTTGTAACTATTGCCATACCTTCTACTTTTGTTCTACATATTAGCCATGTCTCTGCACATATCAGCACACATAGAACAGGTATCTGCACAAGATTGACAATGAGCATCCTTAAATATACTACATTCTGTAGCACATCTTTCGCAAATTGTAGCGCAAGTATCACATATTTCTCTTATGCTTCCACTTCCCCTAGACATAAAACAAGCTGCTGTAGAGCAAATTTCAGCGCAATCTTGAAGAGTTTTAATACAATTTGCTCTTGATCTTAACAAATCTGCTTCTTGAAGACATAAGGTAATACATTCTTGGCATATTTGAGTGCATTTCATACATGCATCAATACATTCTTGATGTGGGTTTCCATTTGCCATTAGTGACATCGTTGGCATGTTCATTGTTATTTGCATAGTTGTTTCCTCCTAAAATATTATTTAATCCAAGATATATTATCTGCATTTCAAAGCCAATTATCCTCTAGTAAAATTGACAATTAAAACCACCACCGTTATATATATGACCTAATAAAGAAAATACCTTTATTTTGATTACGGTATTTAAATTAAATGTAGAAACTCAAATGAATCTTATATATATGTTTCATTATTGAAGCTACATCAAAAGTCTATATGATTATTGAAATATCAATAATCTATGTGTAGAATCTTTATTGAAACATATATACAATAGAAATTAATTCTTTACTGCTATAGAAAGTTTTACTGCACTTCGTTAGATTAATCCATTTGCACAAAAAAATTAAGGATAAAAAATCCCTAGAAAGATTTCTTATCCTTATTAATAGCATTGAATAATATTTTTATATTGAATTCCTACCACATTGGTAAAAGCAATATAGGCTTTTAATCAGAACATATCTATTTTTTTTATTTTGCTGGCTTAAAGCCTTTTAATCTTAAAGCATTTAACAATACAGAAACTGAACTAAAACTCATAGCAGCTGCTGCGATAATTGGGTTTAATAGAGGTCCTCCAAAGATATATAGTATTCCCATGGCTACTGGAATTCCTAATATATTATAACCAAAAGCCCAAGCCAAGTTTTCTTTAATATTTAGAATTGTTTTTTTACTTAACTCAATAGCTGTTGGCACATCCATTAAATCACTTCTCATAAGAACTATATCCGCTGATTCCATAGCCACATCTGTTCCTGAACCAATAGCGATGCCTATATCTGCTTGTGCAAGAGCTGGCGCATCGTTTATACCATCACCTACCATTGCAACTTTTTTTCCTTCGCCTTGAATCTTTTTAACTTCATTAGCCTTATCTTGAGGAAGAACTTCGGCAAGAATCCTATCGATACCAACTTGTTTTGCAATAGCTTCAGCGGTTTTTTTATTGTCACCAGTAAGCATAGCTACCTCTATCCCCATCTTATGAAGCTTCTCAATTGCTTTCTTACTATTTTCCTTAACAGTATCGGCAACAGCAACTATACCAGCAATTTTATTATCAATAGCTACATACATTGGTGTCTTACCTTCATTTGCAAGACTATGAGATTTTTCTTCTAAATTATCAAAAGAAATATTTCTATCAACCATAAGCTTTCTATTTCCAAGTAAAATATCTTTTCCATCTATCTTAACTTCGATTCCGTGTCCTGGTATAGCTTTAAAGAAATCTAGCTTTAAAATTTCTAAGCCCATTTCTTCTGCACCTTTTACAATTGCTTCTCCTAAAGGATGCTCTGAACCCTTTTCTGCTGAAGCAGCTAATTGTAATAAATATTTTTCATCGATATTCTCAGCAGTAATTACATCTGTTACAACTGGCTTACCCTCGGTAATTGTTCCAGTTTTATCAAAGACTATTGTATTTATTTTGTGAGATGTTTCAAGGGCTATTCCACTCTTTATTAGAACCCCATATTCTGCACCCTTACCAGTACCCACCATAATAGCTGTTGGTGTAGCCAATCCTAAAGCACAAGGGCAAGCAATTACAAGAACGGATATAAATATTGTTAAAGCAAAAATTCCTGTTTCTTCACCTATAAAGTACCATCCTAGAGCTGAAAGAAGAGCTATAGCCATAACCACTGGTACAAAGTATCCTGAAATTATATCAGCCATTTTGGCAATTGGAGCCTTTGAACCTTGGGCATCTTCAACTAATTTTATAATTTGAGCTAAAGCTGTATCCTTACCAACCTTTGTAGCTTTATATTTTATAGTTCCATTTTTATTGATACTTGCTCCTATTATCTTATCACCTATGGTCTTTTCTACAGGTATACTTTCTCCTGTAAGCATAGATTCATCTACAGAGGTGATACCTTCTATTACTTCACCATCTACAGGCATCCTTTCCCCTGGTTTCACTATGATAATATCGCCAACTTCAACTTCTTCAATAGCAGTTTCAATTTCTTTTCCATCTCTAAGCACAATAGCTGTTTTTGGAGCAAGTCCCATAAGGGTTTTTATAGCCTCAGAGGTTTTGCCTTTTGTCACTGCCTCTAGATATTTTCCAAGAGAAATTAATGTTATAATAACTGCCGCTGATTCAAAATACAAATCATAAGCATAATCTATATTGCCTCTAAATATCTCAAAGGTAGCATAAATACCATAGAAGAAAGCAGCGGAAGTCCCCATTGCAATTAGCGAATCCATATTAGGACTTCTTCTAATCAGAGACTTAAAACCTACTGTGAAAAATTTATAGCCTGCCACCATAACTGGTAAACACAATACAATTTGAACTATTGCAAAAGTTTTTGGATTTATCATTGGATCAATAAATTGTGGAAGGTTAAACCCAATAAGATAACCAAACATATGACCCATAGTTATAATAAGTAGTGGCACAGTGAAAACTGCTGCCATAACAAATTTTCTCCATAAAAGTTTTATCTCTTTTTCTTTTCTCTCTTTATCTGTATCCACAGAAGTTTCTTCTTCTATGGCCTTGTATCCAGCTTTTTCTATAACTTTCTTTATCTCAGAAACTCTTACCTTTGAAGAGTCATAGCTTATGTTTAATTTCTCTGTAGCGAAATTCACTTCTGATTCAATAACTCCATCGAGTTTTTTTGTAACTCTTTCAATATTTTTAGCACAAGCTGCGCAAGTCATTCCTTCAATATTTAAGGTTTTCTTTTTTGACTCAATTATCGCCTTATAACCTGCTTTCTCAATAGCTGCTTGGATATCTGGAACTGATACCTTTGAATCCTCAAAGCTAATATTGAGTTTTTCCGTTGCAAAATTTACACTAGCTTCAGTAACACCAGGCAATTTTTTTGATACTCGTTCTACCGCTTTTGCACAAGCAGCGCAGGTCATGCCTTCTATCTTAAAACTTTTATCCAATATCTTCACCTCTCTAATAAAAAATATTTTATTTCTTTTGTAAAACTTTATTCACCCCACACCTTGGGGGTGGTAATCTATGAAAATTTTACTTAACTTCCTCACCTCTTTAATAAAAAATATTTCATTTCTTTTATAAAATTTTATTCTCACCCACCCCGAGGGGGTGGGTATTCTATAAAAAAATTTATTTTTTTATGTCAAATATTTTAACTATCTGGTCTGGAGTCTTGCCCATCCCCATATCATCTTCAGTGGCTTCTTTAAATACCCAGCCTGTTCCTTCAAGCTTTGTTATATCTAAACCAGCTTCTACTAAAGGTGCTGCTTCTAAGGCAAAAATCATATCCGCATTGTTTAATCCAAGTTCTTCAGTCCATTGAACTTGATTACCTTCTCCTAAAGTTAAAGAATAATGCTTTTGCTCCTCATGATAGTCTATCATTTCATTATCTGCTTTAAGAACTCTTCTCATAGCATCTGATGCTCCATTTGAATTTTGCTTTTTATCACTTACATTATACGGCTTAATTAACCTATTTGGCAAGTCTTCTCCTTTTTCACCTTTACCAGCTGGTTCGTAAAGCCATTGTTCTTTATCAAGTTTCTCTATATCAAGGCCAGCCTCAACAAGTGGATCTGCTAACATTACCATTGCAAAGTCTGCTTTATTTGCTGACATATCTTTGCTCCACTCAAATTTTTCTCCTGTATCAACGCTAAAACCCCAATGCTGTAATGCATTATGAAAACTCATATTTTCTGGATATGCTTTAGTAATTTCATTGAAAGCGTTAAGGGCATTGTCAGCTTTTTCACTTCCTGTTTTACTTCTACTGCACCCTGTAACGGATATAGCTAAAACTGCTGAAAATATTAGCGCAACGATTTTCTTTGTTTTTTTCATATAGTTACAACTCCTTTTAATACAAATTAGTTGTTTCAATAGAAATCCTCGTAGGTCTTCAAATTGAAACACTTATATATTATCTAAATATTGTGTAGTTAATATGAAGAAACTTAAAATCATTTTTGATATTAAACAAAGTCTATATTTTAATATAGTGTTGAAATATATCCACCTATAATGCTCAATAAAAGAACATTATGTACTAATATTATGATTATAAAATAGTATACAGTGGATAAGTGTCTTAAAATATGCCTTAATGCTACCCATTTATAAATTTTCAAAAATCACATTCTTTAACCAATTATTTTCGTATTTTGAATTGTCAGTTTCACATGATAGATTATCATCTAGCCTACGAATAGCAGCAAGTGGTAAGTATTTCAGTATTTCATGCTTATCAATATTTGCGTATTGGCAATAATATTTTAAGTATTCATTTGAAAATTCCTTAGTTATATTCGCCATATTTTCTCCATATATTGCCTCAATGGAGGGTGAATTTAGTGTTAAATAACTCCAACCAACATCTAGCATTGGGTTTCCTGAGCAGCAGCCATTCCAGTCAAGTATAATATATTTATCACAATCTACAAGGATATTTAAGGGATGAAAGTCTCCATGGCAAAGTTTATTTTCAATAGGTATACTATTAATTAACTCTTCCACCTTTTTAATATCTTTTTCTAAGTTGTTTCTCATTCTTGAAATCCGCCAATGAAACATACTATTCTGTGTAGGTAAATTATCTATATAGCATTGGTTAATTTCATAATGTACTCTCGCAAAATTTGCTGCTATATTTGATTTATCAGTGGTTTCTATTAAAATTTCTGCCAGTGTTCTCCCATATGCACGTTCATATACTATTGCTAACGTGTTGTTTAACTCTATTGTTTTAATGTATCTAGGTATACCTAATTTTGTCTCGTTTAACATTCTTCCAATATATTCTTCATTTTCTATGACTTCAGTATGAACATAAGGTTTAAAAACCTTAATAACTTCATTATTTGTCCATTCATAGACATCTGCAGTACCACCACTACCAATTAGTTTTCCCAGTGAGTTTTCCATTACTCATCCTCTCTTACATCATCATAAATTACTATTGTTCATTAGATTATAGTTTTTCTCGATGCTTATTATAACATAACTTACAAAACATTACACATGCTGTGCATATATTGGTTCTCTATTTTAAATTATCTCTTTTTTAAAATAAATAGCAAAAACCGTACCTTTATTTTTTTCACTTCTCACTTTTATCTCTGCTGAATGAAGGCTTAATATTCTCTTTACTATTGCAAGGCCAATACCACTACCTTCAATCTTATGTCTACTCTTATCTCCTCTATATAGATGTTCAAAAATAAAAGGTAAATCCTCTGTATCTATGCCAATGCCAGTATCCACAACTTCTACTATGCCAAAACCAATCTCTTCTTTTAGTGTTACCCTTACAGTTCCATTTTTCGGAGTAAACTTTATACTATTAGACAAGAGATTTATAAAAACTTGTTTTAACTTATCTTCGTCTCCTAAAATTATTAAGTTTTCCTCTTGTATATCTATTTGGAAGTCTATCTCCTTTTCCTCAGCAGTTAGAGTAAAATCTCTACAAACATAACTAAGTAACTCTCCAAGGTCAACCATTTGAAAATGCAGATCTACTTCCTCATCAACTTGCTTAAGGGAGTTTAAATTATTTAAAAGCTTTCCAAATCTAATTACCTCTTCATTTAATGCAATTAACCCTTCCTCTGTAACAGGCTTGATTCCATCAATCATAGCCTCTAGGTTATTTTGAAGAATATTTAAAGGAGTTCTTATTTCATGGGATATATCTGATACCAAACGTTTTCTCAACATTTCTTGGCTGGAAAGCTTACTACCAAGGTCATTAATATTATCTATTAAATCCTTAATTTCATAAATATCCGTAGTTATATTTAATTGTGCTTGATAGTCCCCTTTCGATAACTGAATAGACCTATCAGCTACAGCTTTTATAGGGGCAGAAAACTGTTTTGCTACTAGAAGACTTATTATTGTTATTATAATTATTGCAGCTATAACACTTATTATAATGCTCTTGTTTATGGTTAATTTAAAATTAACATCTTCCTCAGAAAGCAGTATAGGTGAATACTGTCCAATAATTAAATATCCTTGAGCCTCTCCATTAATTTCTATTGCTAAGGTATTAGTGGTATAAACTCCTTCACTTGTGCTTAACATCACATGGTCTGCATGTTCAATATCATTAGGATCCATTTCCCATATTATATTTCTATTCTTATCAAGAAGAGATAAACAGTAATTGCTCATATAGGCTTCGTGAAGCATTTCTTTTCCTGAACTTTCTGTCCATTTTCCATCTCTTTGATATATCTGCTGAAAGTACTCAACTAATCTAATATTCCTCTTTTCTTGTATGTCATTCATATAATTATTAAATGTTTTGTTAACAGCTATATTAACGAAAAAAGCTGATATAACTAAAGCAATTATTGCACATATCACAATAATGACATTTAATCTTTTTCTGATGCTTTGCATTAATTTTCACCACCAAATTTATATCCTATCCTTGTAACTGTCAGTATATACCTAGGTTCCTTACTATTCTCTTCTATTTTCTTACGTAAATTTTTTATATGCGCATCAATGGTTCTATCAGAACCCTCAAAATCCATGGTAAAAACCCTTTCAATTATATCTTCCCTGGTAAAAGCTCTCCCTCTATTTGCTGCAAGAAGATATAAAATATCAAACTCATTAGGGGTTAAACTTACTTCTATTCCATCTATTTTTACAGACCTATCAGTTTTATTAATTACTAGATGACTATTACTAAAGGAAAGAGCTTTAGGTTCTTCAACTCCAATTCTTCTAAATAACGCATTAACTCTTGCCGTTAATTCTCTAGGACTTAGAGGCTTTATAAGATACTCATCTGCTCCGATATTAAGACCTTCTATTTTATCACTTAAGGAAGCTTTTGCTGTAAGCATAAAAATATATACCTCAGATATCTTTCGAAGAATTTTGCAAACTTCTTCTCCTTCAATATCAGGAAGCATTAGATCTAAAATCACTAACTGAATATCATTTTTTTTAAATAATTTGATTCCCTCTAAGCCATTTTCAGCGCAATATACTCTATAGCCTTCTCTTTCTAAATAAGCTTTAGTAACCTCTAAGACACTTTTTTCATCTTCAATTATAAGGATGCCATTCATATTTTCCCTCCTAACAGCTTACTACAATTAAGTAATACTACAATTTAAAAAATTATCCAACACTTCTTAATGTATAAGTTCCAATAATGTTTCTACATTAAAATCTATGTAGCCCTAGTAAAACCAATACAGATTTTTAATGGACGTATTTATAAATCCTATTTATGGTTTTCCAAATAAATTACAAATACAATGTGATTACCCTAATTAAGTAGTTTTCGCAATACATTATCTTTTAAGCATAGCATTTCAATATGAATAAATAATGAAGACCCTTAATTTTCCTGTACCGAAATTTAAAAACTTTTCCTAATTATCCGCCACTAAAATTTAAGTGTCCCATCAAATAAATCAATTTATACAAGTTCCCTGATATATATGTTTCATACATCTAAAAATAACCTGATACTATTGAAATCAAAGAGTTTATGAAGAAATTTTATTGCAACATAGGTATAAAAAAATTACATTATGATTTAATAGCTTTCCTGTCAAATCATAATGTAGAATATTTGAAATACTAAAAAAGAAACCTGTTACATTTATTCTTATAATAAAACTTTTCTTCACCAATTTCGTCAGCAGTTCTAATTCCTAAGCTTCTAAAGATCGGAACTGGCGGACACCACCCCTGTAGTGCATGCTGCAAAAGAAAACCTCCAACTGCTCCTGTAACCATGAACCAACATTTCTTTTTAGTAGCTAACCCTAAAATACTGCTGGCAATAATAAGTGTGGCTGCGTTAGTTTCTAAAACTCTCTCAATATCCCATTCTTCATCTAACTGTTCAATCCTAGAATTAATAACTTTTCTTCCTTTATGCTTGTAATAATTTATATTGTCCTCAGTTCTTTGCCTTATTCTTTCGTTACACTTCCTACTTGTATAGATTTTTACTCTTTGAGCTGTAGGTGGTAATATACGCATCCTCATAATAGCACTCCTTATCTGTTTAAGTTTATCAATGCTTTTATTAGGGTTTCCAAAATTGATATTAACTCATACCTTAATTTCCACAATTATCGATAAACTCTTGTACTTCAGACATATATGGAATGGATGTGGTTGCACCTTCTCTTGATATACTAATTGAACTAGCAGCACTGGCATACTTCATGGCCAAAGCAGTCTCTATATTTTTTGACAAACAGGTTATGAAATAACCACAGAAGGTATCTCCTGCTGCTGTAGTATCCACTACTTTATTTTTATAAATTCCGAACTGGTTGTGCTCATCTCCCCCTTTATATACAGAGCCCTTCTCCCCTAAAGTTAAAATAATTTTTGCCTTTGGATACAATTGAACTAACCTTTCAACTATCTCTACAGGCTTTTGCTTCTTCGTTAAAGCTTCACCCTCCACTTCATTTAATATAAAAATATCCACTAAATCCAGTGGATAAGAAACCATAGCCTTTGTAATTGGTGAGGGATTAAATACTATGGTTAAACCTAATTCATCTGCTTTTTTAATAATATATCCTACATTGCTTATTTCATTTTGTATTAGTAAAAGATCTTCCTTATTAAAATTCATCAATACTTTATCCACATATTCATTGTCTATCTTTCCATTAGCACCACTATCAACGATTATTGCATTTTCCCCTTTGTCAGTAACTTGAATAATAGCGTGACCACTTGGCTCCTCCAGTCTTTGAAGATAATCAACCTTTACCTTGTCAACTTTTAAACACTCCTCCAGTAAAGCTCCATCATATCCTATAGCTCCTGCATGATAAACCTCGCCTCCAGCTCTAGCAATAGCAATAGTTTGATTTAAACCCTTGCCTCCTGGAAACAGCTTCATAGAATTTGAGGCTATAGTTTCACCAGCCTTTACAAAATTATTTACATTGTACACCTTATCTATATTTAACGAACCAAAATTTATTATTTTCATCTATGTACCTCCATTAGAACTATATATATTTCTCTTATATAGATTACCGATTCTCCCAGCCATCCTCTTTCATCTCTCGCCCAATAGACTATCAGAACCCTATATATATTCTTATCTTCAAGCCACCCACATTCATCTCTCATCTAATATATCAAAAACTTATCTAAATGCCCATACACTCATTTTAAGTTAACAGTTTGTTTCTTTGTAATATCATCAAAATATTTTTGAATATTTTCAGTTATGGCTCTGGTATCTATATATCCTACTTTTAAATAATATAGCTTTACCATATTTCTCTGCAACTCTGTATATTTAAAAAAAGACAGTAATACAATTCTCAGATATTAAAGCTCCCTTCCTTGCATCCATATATATTATAAAAATTACTACTCCAATTCCCCAATATCGAGAATCCCTTCCTTGTAATTATATTATCTAAAAGCATTTAATGAAAAACCTATAAATAGCATTTTGGGTAGCAAATTTAAAATAAAAATGCTACCCAAAATGCTACCTAACAAATGGCTTGGTTGAGCCATTTATAGCTATAGGTAGCAAAAGTAGCATAAAATAATAAATTATATGTATATATAGGGAGAATTTATATTCCTTTTTTCTAAAGATAGGGTCTTTATATTTTTAAAACTTGCTACCTCGCCCCAAAAACACCTTTAAACCCAGTGATAGAGCCATTTAAGAGATAGCATTTTTAGTATAAAAACTTGCTATTTAAAAATGCTACCTTTATCAAAAGATAAATAATTCGCATAAATACATAAATGCCTCCCCCCTTGGGGAAATTATTAATAAATAAACTTAAGGAAGTGACTTTATGAGTGAAACTATATTAGAAAAAACAGAAGGAAGAGTTAGCTATCACGATTCTGTTGAGGAAATGCTTAAGAGAATCCGGGAAGACGGAATGTCTAATGTATTCGATAGATATGCCTTACAAGAAAAAATAAGATGTAAATTCTGTCTCGAAGGATTAAGCTGTCAGCTCTGCTCTAATGGTCCATGTAGAATCAGTGAAAAAACTGGTCAAGACAAAGGGGTTTGTGGAATCGGCAACGATGCCATGGCAATGAGAAATTTCTTAATGCAAAATGTAATGGGCGCAGGTACATATAGTCATCATGCCTATGAAGCTTTCCGTACTCTAAAAGCAACAGCAGAAGGGAAAACTCCATTCCAAATCACCGACGTTGGCAAACTTACTTGGATGTGCGAAAAAGTAGGTATAAGCACAAGTCAAGATGTAAATCAAATGGCTCGTGAACTTGCGATTTTCCTTGAAGGCCAACAACATATCGGTATTGAAGAAAAAAATGTAATGGTTGAAGCCTTTGCTCCTAAAAAACGTATAGAACGTTGGAAGGAAATAGATATATATCCTTGTGGCACTATCCACGAAGAACAAAACTGCATTGCCAGCTGCTTAACTAATGTTGACGGCAACCATGTATCCTTAGCTATGAAAGCCTTGAGACTTGGAATAGCAACCATCTATAATAGCCAGATTGGTTTAGAAATGGTTCAAGATATTTTATTTGGAACACCAAAACCACATGAAGCTAACATGGACCTTGGCATAATGGATCCAGACTACATAAATGTAGTTTTCAATGGACACCAACCTTGGCCAGGAGTTGCTACACTTTTAAAAGCTAGAACAAAAGAAGTTCAAGATATGGCAAAGGCTGCTGGGGCAAAAGGACTTAGAATTGTTGGTTCGATAGAAACAGGTCAAGAATTACTTCAAAGATTTGAAGTTGACGATGTGTTTGTAGGACATATGGGCAATTGGCTTACAATAGAACCACTATTAGCTACAGGCACCGTGGACGTCTTTGCTATGGAAGAAAACTGTTCTCCACCTGCTATAGATATGTACGCTGAAAAATATCAAATAACTTTAGTTGCCGTAAGCACTATTATCGATCTTCCAGGAATTAAATATAAAATACCTTACGACCCAACAGAGGTTGATCAAATGGCAGACGAATTGATTAATCTTGCTATTGAAAACTTTAAAAAGAGAAAGGAAAGAAAGATAGTTCCAAAGGTTCCTCAAAAAATACAAAAGGCAATAACTGGTTTCTCCACAGAAGCAGTTCTAGGAGCTCTTGGCAACAAGCTTGATCCTCTTGTTCAAGTTATATCAGAAGGAAAAATCAAAGGAGTTGTAGCCCTTGCAAATTGCTCCACTCTAAGAAATGGACCTCAAGATTGGGTTACAGTAAATCTAACAAAAGAACTGATTAAAAAAGATATCCTAGTTGTTGCTGGTGGTTGCGGAAACCATGCTCTAGAGGTTGCAGGTCTTTGTACCCTTGAAGCTGCTAATGAAATAGCTGGAGAAGGCTTAAAAGCTGTATGTAATCTGTTAAAAATCCCTCCAGTATTAAGCTTTGGTACTTGCACTGATACTGGAAGAATCTCAATGCTTGTAACTGCACTGGCTGAACATTTGAATGTAGATGTTCCTGACCTTCCAATAGCCGTTACAGCACCAGAATGGATGGAACAAAAGGCAACTATAGATGGAGTCTTCGCCTTAGCTTACGGTACTTATACTCATTTATCTCCAGTACCGTTTATGACTGGAGCTCCAGAACTTGTAGCTTTATTAACTGAAAAAGCAAAGGGTGTAACTGGCGGAAACATAGCCCTTGGTGATGATCCTGTTCAAGTAGCCAAAAACATTGAAGCTCATATTATTGAAAAGAGAAAAGCTCTTGGATTGAATTAACTTATTAGATTAAATAAACCACATATCAAGATAAAGATACAGATAAAAGCTTACCAAATAAGCTTATTATGTTAAGTACCTTATTGTGTTCGGTAAACTTATTGACTTCAGTTAAATTTAATAGAGTCCTCAGTTCTAAAAAACTGAGGACTTTATTATTCTAAATATTCCATTCTGCTCTAGCCAGGCTTAATTCAAAAATATTTGAACAAATAAATTGTCTGTGTTTATAAGCTTGATTATTTGTCCATTAATCTAATTTTAAAACTATAGGCTTCAATATAACTTGCTTCAGCTAAAAATGAAGTTCTATATACAGTAGTTTCTTCTCCACTGTGATTCTTGAAATTACATTCTTCAATAATACACTGTAAATTTTCAGGATAAAGCATTTCTACTATAGAATTGTCAGCATTGATTCTAACTTTTCCCTTTTCAATTAATTCTGGCTTAACTTTCGTAATAAAGGCTTCTTTAATGATATTATTTGCTTTGTTAAGATTAAAGCTATCATTAATAGTAAGCTCTAGCAATTTATAATCCCAAATAAATTCTCTTTCAAAATTCACAAGAGTTTTTATCCTATATGCTCTTGTTAAATCCAATTTAAAAAGTATCTTAGAATCTGTGGTCTTATAATCTATTACTTTTGAGAATGACAATCTACCATACTTTTGCTCGCTATCATTAATCACTGGTACAGAATGTCCCAAGGATGAAGCTGTTAGGAAGTCATATCTTGTTTTATCATTAAAATATTCCTTTAAGTATTCTGGTGAACCTAAATCCATAAAAATATTTTCATTTTTATAATGAAGAATAAAATGTCCTAAATCATTATGATTATGTGGTTCATCATTATTTCCACCCTTAGCTGCAAAAGCTACAAAATTACCATTTATATTTCTTCTATCAACAAGCCATTGAGATTCTTTAAAATAAAAACTACCTGTTAAATAATTATCTTTATTTAAAACATGATCCTCTTCCTTGTTACTTTTTCCGTTATTGCTCATGGTAACTTTTTTTAATGCTGTGGGACCTTTGCTATCTTTATAAGTATCGCAATACCAGAAAATCTTTCTCACCATAGACGCCCATCTAAAAGCATGATCAGAATATAAACTGGTACTATTCTCATAGTTATAGCCTTCTATATCTAATTCAGCCTCAAGCTTTGCAAACAATCCACAATCTCCTTGCCATTTTTCACTGTCTGCATCAGAGAAATTAACAAAATCTCTTGAAGGAAATTGCAAGATCTGAGGAAGTCTAGCAATATGTTTTATCTTCTCATTATCTTTAATTAAAGATATTTTTCCACTAGTCCTATCTTTTAATAATTCAGCGAAGAATACATAAAAGCTAAAGCCATAACTCCAATAAGTTAATCCTTCTGCTGTTATACCATCTTCGTCAAAGCTATTAAGATAAGAATCAAAGCTTTTTATAACTCTATCTACTATGAACGAAAGTTCATCAATATCTTCGACTAAATAAATAGCCGTAGCTCCAACTGCTCCAGCACAAACTGATGCCCAATTCATTTCGGCAGTTTCCCACCAATAATTCCTGTTTTTAAAAGGATTAATTACCCTTCTAAATATTTCTTTCTTTAATCTGAATACTAAAAATTCATCTAATTCATCACCTATTAAGGATAATATCTCAGCAAAAAAGAAAGCATTTTCTGCTGCAAATAAAGCTACTGTTGTATCTGGTAACTCCCCACCTTCTTCAATATTCTCTTTTGATATATCAAAATGAGCAGGTAATTCCCAACTATAAAGATCGCACCATTCCCACAATTTTTCTTCTATGATAAATATATAGGCTTGATTTTTTTTCATTATATAATCTAATATTAATGAAAATAATTGCCTTCTTCTTTTAAAGTAAGCATTTTCAAAATGCAACCTATTCCCAGTATCCTCAAACTCTTTAAATATCTTAAAATTTATAATTGGTGATGGTTCTTTTAATGCCAAATTTGAGTTTAACCTTATTTCCTCAATCTGTGTCTTATGTTTCTCACTATTCATAATAAAATCCATAACGGATTTTTCACGTACCTCTGGAAATAAAACATAATCATTGTCATTACCATAAATTAAAGCTTTCTTTATCTCACGTAAATTAATCATATATCCTCCTACAACAAGTCTATAATTATTATAAAATCATTTATTATTTCGAAAAAACTGCAATCGCTTGTAAACATCTTGGAATAACTTTTTGTACTAGTTGATTTATGATATAAACTTTTCACTTTATTGAAATTACCAATCATATAATTTCATGAAGGTAACTGTAAAAATCTATATGTAAGAGCATCGAATTCAACTGGTAACAGAAAAATCATGGCAGGATATTTTTAAGGTAATTACTACCAATATAAATTCCACTCTTTCAACATTCCTACTAACGCTTCAAAACTTGTATATTTAGTTGTAATGCTTTATTATTTTAACTGATTTGTAGGCACTCCATCCATATCCGTAAAGGTTTGATTTTCTCCCACCATACCCCATATAAAGGTATAGTTTTTTGTTCCAACCCCAGAATGAATTGACCAACTTGGAGAAATTACTGCTTGTTCATTCTTCATTACTATATGTCTTGTTTCATCTGGTCTTCCCATTAGATGGAACACCACAGAATCATCATCCATATCAAAATATAAATAAACTTCCATTCTTCTATCATGAGTATGACAAGGCATTGTGTTCCAGTTGCTGCCTGGTTCTAAAATAGTCATTCCCATAACTAATTGGCAACTTTCGCAAACTGCAGGATGAACATATTGATTTATTGTTCTTTTGTTACATTCTTCATCAGTACCTGCTTTAACCTTGTTAGCTTTCTCTAAATCAATCTTAACTGTTGGATAAGCTTTATGTGCAGTACCACTATTTATATAAAATTTAGCTGGCTTATTAGAATCAAGACTTTCAAAGCTCACTTCTTTGATTCCCATACCAACATAAAGACCATCCCTTGAATTTAACTGATATTTTTCTCCATCAAGAATTACAACTCCAGGTCCTCCTATATTGATAACACCCATTTCTCTTCTTTCAAGGAAATAATCACAACCTAGTTCTTTACTTGCTGCTAAAGAAATCGCTTTATCCGTTGGAGTTGCACCCGCAATAATTATTCTATCAATATGGCTATACACCATTTTCATTTCACCTTTTACAAAAAGGTCTTCAATTAAAAAATGCCTTCTTAAATCTGATGTATCATATTTTTTTACATCTTCATAATGACTTGAATACCTAACATCCATACTTTTCCCCACTCTTTCCAATATACTTTATAATATCGTTAACGTTAACACATTCTCAAAAAAATATATTGTTAACATTAACGGAATTTTATATTTTGTCGTTAACGCTAACAATTTTTGATTCCATTATATATTGTATATACCTAGTAGTCAACCACATTATATTTCCCTGCAAGATTTTCTTATTACAAGCTTTGGTTCAAGAGTTATAACTTTATTTTTCACCGTTTCTCCATTAAGTTGATCCATCAACAGCCCTGCTGCCATTTGCCCTAATAACTTCCCATTTTGATCAACAGTAGTTAAGGGAATTGGAAGCATCGAACTTTGTTCAATATTATCATAGCCAGCTATACCCACGTCCTCAGAGATTTTAATGCCCTTTAGATAGCAATATTTAATTACTCCCATTGCCACAGTATCATTAATTGCAAAAATACAATCAACCCCTTTTTCAAGTAACTTTTCTGCTAAAATAAAGCCCTCTTCAAAGGTAGCATTGCTGTATATCACAATATTCTCATCAAATTCTATATTATTATTTTTAAGAACTGTTTTATATGCCCTAAACCTTTCGTTAGAAGCTGTTGACCTTTCTCCACCGAGTATAATACCTATCCTTCTATATCCTTGCTTTATAAGATGTTCAACAATCTTTGTACCTCCATAATAGTTATCGCTAGAAATAAAACTCACATCTAGACCTTCAGCATAATTGTCCGCCATAACCATTGGAGTTATCTTTGCTATCTGCTCATAATCTTCCTTTTGTGGATTAACAGGCAGAATTATTATCCCATCACATCTTCCTTCAGTAAGAAAATCTAAATACCCTTGTTCATTAGTTTTTTTTCTGTCGCTATTACATAATACCAATCCATATCCAAGGGCTTCAATATAAGAACTGACACCCTTGCTTATATTAGCGTAGTACTGATTTGTGATATCAGGAATTATTAGTCCAACCATCTTTGTTTTCTTCGTAATCAAGCTTCTCGCAGCATTATTAGGCTTGTAGCCAAGTTCTTGGCAAGCCTTTAATATTCTCTCTTTCGTTTCTTGGGATATCTCAGTGCTATTATTTAGTGCTCTTGAAACAGTCATTGCAGAGACACCACAATATTTCGCAACAT
Source organism: Clostridium cellulovorans 743B (assembly GCF_000145275.1). Taxonomy (NCBI): domain Bacteria; kingdom Bacillati; phylum Bacillota; class Clostridia; order Eubacteriales; family Clostridiaceae; genus Clostridium; species Clostridium cellulovorans. The sequence continues at coordinate 1,860,636 of NC_014393.1, read as the reverse complement.
CCTTTATAGTAGCCAAATACTTCACCCTTTACTGCTTTTATTGATTTTTTTGTAGCTATATATAAATTTTCACAAAGATTCTTCATAGTTTATATTAATTTTGTCATATGTCCATAAAGTTTTGATGAAGTTTCATTAGCTTAACTTATATATGATAAAATCATACCAAAAATATATAGTATATTCAATCAATCAGCTTTTTAATGCTAATCCCCTTGTAGCAACTACAAATCTTATAATCCAAAAATATAATATAGTGACTATATTTTCATTCTATTTTAATCCAAAGGTATTCTCAGCTGCACCAGGTAATACTTGATAAATTGAACTTCCTATTTTATCTTCAAAATATTCTTTTATCTTAAAAAGCTCTTCCCATCTTAGAAGAGTGTATTGGTTAAAACCATATCTGCGAGCTATATCTACTAACCTTTGTTCCATTAAGCAAAATCCTGTTGGCAAAGCTAAGGCATCACAAAGTTGAACCAGTAAATCATAATCATCGTAAACTATAGAATCTAGATAATTTTCGATAAAATCGTATTCTTCTTTACTCATATCCATTTCCCCAACAACGGATTTTATATCCTGTATACTATATGAATGGGTGATGCATATTTTAGCTACATCATCCCAACCTTGGCTGATGCAATAATCATAGCCTGCAATTGTGTGTTTTTCTTTTACTATTCCAACTCGTCTACCAATATCGTGTAGTAATCCTAACACATAGGCTTTTTCGCTGTCTAAACCTTCACAGTGCTCTGCTATATTTTTGCAAGCTAAGGCTACGTATTCTGCGTGTTGTACCCATTGTCCTTTGTTTAGTTTTTCTGCTTCCTTTAAAGTTTCTTGGGCTATGGCTTTGCTTGGGTATTTGTTGCTCATGATATCACTCCTTTTTGTATTTTCATTAAATCACCCTACTTGATTATTCTTATAGATAATTTTACATTAATATTAAAATTTTATAACTATATTATAACCCTTATTTATTATATTTTCTCTTTAGCTTCAAAACTGCTCTGAAATTTCTGAAGAAATACATGAATCTGAATCAACTAAAAAAAGATCCTATTTCTACCTATATGTGAATAGTAGGAATAGGATTTTTTTAAATTAATAGCTTATTTTTTACTGCCATTATACTTATGACACCTTAGTCAGACTGAACTTATTGATATTATACAATATCTTTTTTATTGAAATAAGTAAATGTAATTATCATGAAAATAATAAAATAAGTTATTAGTACTATTGTAGAAGAAGCTTTTGTAGCATGAGCTGGTAAATTATTAAAATCCATAACAGAAAATAAATAAAATTTTGAAAACCATTGTATTTTACTTTGAATTAACGCTCCTATCAGCTGGCCTATGGTTTGAAGACCTATTCCAAATGATATAGCTATTGCTGATGATTTTGTTAACACCGATAGCATAAATGCTATTGTTACTAAAAATACTAAAGGTAATATAGACCCATTTACAAATGTAGAAATCAAATGTGCTAATTGTGTGCCCTTATCATAAAACCCAAAACTAGCTGTTCCCAGTGCTAAAGCAGCTATAAACACTCCTAGATATTGTGCAATTGCTAAAAGAAATACTGTGATATATTTTGAAAATAAAATTTTTGTTCTGCTATGAGGCTTTATCATTAATTGCTTTATGGTTCCCTGTGAAAACTCTCGTGGAAGTATTTCTCCTGCATAAATTATACTAAATATGAGTATTAACAGTCTCAATCCATTTAAAGCGCTAAATGCAAAATCTACTCCACTTTCTGGTTTTGTTTGGCTATAAAAAGCATTCACTATATACATCATAATTGTTATGAAAGTATTTATACCTAAGAATATATAAATTTTCTTTTCATATAGATATTTTCTAAATTCATTCCCTATTAATTTAACGACCATAAACTGCACCTCCTGTAAGATCTAAAAATATATTTTCTAATGATTCCTTACCAAAGCTTGCGTTATAAACCTCTATGTCATTATAAAGCAATACTTTTAGAATCATAGGTACGTCTTTCTTTTCAGTCTTAACCTTTAAAATCTGATCCTCTATTTCTACGTCTATCCCTTTTATCTTTTCTTTTAACAAAACTTTTGCAACTTCTAAATTATCTGCTTCTATTTTAAGCCAAGTATATGATGTTTCTCTATTATTAAGGTCTACTGTTTTAACAAGTTCTCCCTTTTGGACAATTCCAACCCTATCACACATAAGTTCTACTTCCGAAAGCATGTGACTTGACACCACTACCGCTATATTATCTTTGTGTGCCAGTTCTTTTAAATATTCCCTTAATTCTTTTATCCCTGCTGGATCTAGTCCATTTGTAGGTTCATCTAGGATAAGAATCTTCGGATTATGAAGCAAGGCTACTGCAATTCCTAGTCGTTGTCTCATACCTAGTGAATATGTTCCAACCTTCTGATTTAAAGCATTTTCAAGCTTTACTAGTTTTACTACTTTCATAATTCTCTCTTCACTAACATTATCATACATCCTAGAAAAATATCTTAGATTTTGTATTGCTGTTAAGTATGGGTAGAGTTCTGGATTTTCAACTATTGCACCTATCTGTTTAAGCCCTTCTATCTTATTAGTTTTCATGCTTTTGCCTTCAACTAGTACATCTCCTTCTGTTATACCTATAAGCCCTACTATCATACGTATTGTTGTTGTCTTTCCTGCACCATTGGGTCCTAAAAACCCAAACACTTCACCTTTTTTGACTCCAAAGGATAATTTATTTACAATTGTTTTATCCTTAATTTTTTTAGTAAGCCCTTTAAGCTCTAATGCATATTCCATTGATTTTCCTCCCTAATGTTATGTCTTTCATAGCCTTATAATAATATACACACCTTAATTTCATCTTTATATAACCTTAAGATTTGTTAAGAAAGTAAAAAAACAGACGAGCATTTTGATTAATTATTTCTTGAAACTTCCTAAAAAAATACTGCAGCCAGTTTATAGGCTACAGCATAGTTACTATATTTAATTTTTCGGAAGCAATATTTCAAATTCAGTTTTGAACTTTGTTTCTGAAGATGGTATGATACGTATATTCCCACCGTGCTTTTCAATTATTTTTTTTGTTATTGCAAGCCCAAGCCCAGAGCCTTGTTTTGAATTTCTTGATTCATCCCCTACCACAAAAGGTTCAAATATATTTTTAGCAATTTCATCACTTATTCCGATACCATTATCCGCAATGTTAATTTTGTAACATTCCCCTTGTTCTTCCAACGCAATATTAATTACAGTACCACTAGGATTGTGTTTTAGTGAATTTGAAATGATATTATCAAAAGCTCTTTGAAGTTGTATTGCATCAAAAGAATAATACATTTTATCTTCTG